>JBFYZE010000249.1:0-4453 GCA_041309665.1 Gemmatimonadales bacterium
ACACGGCCACGGTGCGCCCGGTGAGGTCCGCTCCCAATCTCGCCACGAGCCGGTCCAGGAGCACGCGCTTCTGGCGCTCGTTCACCGCCTCCACGGCCTGGAGGATGGACGCGTCGGCGCCCAGGTCCTCCATGGTGTGGACGAGGGCTTTGACATCCTTCGGGAAGCAACTCCCCCCGTACCCCGCCCCCGGATACAGGAACGCGCTCCCGATGCGCGCATCGGAGCCGATCCCCTTGCGCACCATGTTCACGTCGGCGCCGGTCCTCTCGCACAGCTGGGCAATGGCGTTCATGAACGAGATGCGCGTGGCCAGCATGGCGTTGGCGGCGTACTTGGTGATCTCCGCCGCGGGGACGTCCATGGTGAGGATGGCGCCGCTGTTCCTCACGAAGGGCTCGTAGAGGCTGCGGAGCACCGTGCCGGCGTACTCCGAGTCCACGCCCAGCACCACCCGGTCGGGCTTCATGAAGTCGTCCACCGCAGCCCCTTCCTTCAGGAACTCCGGGTTGGAGCAGACGTGGACGGGCAGCGACGTGTGCTTCTCGATCTCGGCGCGCACCAGCTTGGCCGTCCCCACCGGCACGGTGCTCTTGGTGATGACGATCTTCTCGCCGTTCATGGCCTGGCCGATGGTGCGGGCCACGGCCAGGACGTGCTTCAGGTCCGCGGAGCCGTCCTCGCCCGGAGGCGTGCCCACGGCGATGAAGATGATGTCCGAGGCTCGCACCGCCTCGGCCACGTCCGTGGTATAGCGGATGCGCCCCTCGGCCAGGTTCCGCTTCACCAGCGGCTCGAGCCCGGGCTCGTAGATGGGGATCTGGCCCCGCTGGAGGCGCGCGACCTTCTTCTCGTCGATGTCGGCGGAGACCACGTCGTTGCCGGACTCGGCCAGGCAGGCGCCCAGGACGAGGCCCACGTAGCCGGAGCCGATGACGGCGACTTTCATGCGGAGATACCTGTAGGTACGGGACGCGTTTCGTCAGGCCAGCACCACGATGCGGAGTCCGTCCACCTGGCGGAAGTGCTCGTCGCCCCCCGGTCCCACCAGCACCCCGAACCCCAGGTGCAGCGCGGTGGCGGCGACGGCCAGGCCGTTGGCGGGAATGACCCGGCCTCGGCGCCTCAGGGTGGCGAACAACTCCGCCCAACGTTCGGCGATCGAAGCGCTGAAGTCCACCACGGGGACCCGGGACGCGAAGGCCTCGACCTGCCCCCGCCGTCGGGCCGCGCGGTCGGGTGTGTCGGCCAGATACACGCCCGCGAGGAGCTCCGCGTAGGCGGCTGCGGGGAGCGCGACGGGCTCAGCACCAACCACTCCGAGCAGACGATCCCAGGTGGCTCCCCCGCGCTCGACGGCCACCAGGGCACTGGTGTCCATCACGAGGCCCACGGGTCCTCCGGGGGCAGGTCCGCCGCCATCACCCGCTCGAGGTCGTCCGCGAAGGCGTCGTCACCGGGCCCGGCGCCGATCCAGGCGTCCAGCGCCTCGCGGAGCGTAGCGGCCGGGTGCTCCGCAACAGGCACCACCCGGGCCACCAGCTCCCCGTTGCGCTCCACGAGGAACGAGTCGCCTCGGTAGCGGATGCGCCCGAGGACATCCCCAACCCGACGCGCCAACTCGGTGGCAGAGATCCGGTGTTCCATGTCTGTAATATACATAATTGCAGACATTACGGAATTGCGACCAACCTACCCCTCACGGTTCTCCGCAGAACCCCCGCACCGCCTCGGCCACGCGGACCAGCCGCTCCTCCCCCAGCTCCGGGAAGATCGGCAGCGACACGACCTCCCCGCAGAGGGCCTCCGCCACCGGCAGGTCGCCCCGCCGGTACCCCAGCTCCGCGAAGCAGGGCTGCAGGTGGAGGGGCTCGGGGTAGTAGACCGCCGAGCC
The DNA here is from genome assembly GCA_041309665.1 of Gemmatimonadales bacterium. Taxonomy (GTDB): domain Bacteria; phylum Gemmatimonadota; class Gemmatimonadetes; order Longimicrobiales; family Gaopeijiaceae; genus SZUA-318. The sequence goes on from JBFYZE010000249.1 coordinate 1,895, forward strand.
GATCCCCTCCCCCTCCAAGTGCGCACGGAGCGCGTCGCGGCGCTCGGCTCGGAGGGTGAACTGGTTCCAGACGTGGACGTTCCCCTCGACCACGGCCGGCGGGCGGACACCAGGCACGTCGGCCAGGAGCTCCAGGTAGCGGTGGGCGTTCGCGTCGCGAGCGGCGGCCCAGGCGTCCAGGTGCCGGAGCTTCACGCGCAGCACCGCTGCCTGGAGCGCGTCCAGGCGCGAGTTGGTGCCCACCATCTCGTGCCTGTACATCCGCTTCCCGCCGTGGACCCGGAGCTTCGCCACCCGCTCCGCGAGCGCGTCGTCCGCGACGGTGACCAGCCCGCCGTCGCCGAAGGCGCCCAGGTTCTTGGTGGGGAAGAACGAGTAGCCCCCGGCATCTCCCACCGCCCCCGCCATCCCCAGGGGGGAGCGCGCCCCGATGGCCTGGGCACAGTCCTCGAGGACGAACGCCCCCCGTTTCGCCGCCAGCTCCCGGATGGGGCCCATCGGCGCCATCTGGCCGAAGAGGTGCACGGGAACGACCGCCACCGTCCGCTCCGTCCAGGCCGCCTCGAACGTTTCAGCTGAAACGTTGAACGTGTCCGGGTCCACGTCGCAGAAGACGGGGCGATGCCCGGCGTTCCACACCGTGCCGGCGGTGGCGAAGAAGGTGAACGCCGGCACGATCACGTCGGAGCCGGCGGGGGCGTCCATCGCCATCAGGGGGAGGAGGAGCGCGTCGGTGCCCGAGGCGCACGCGATGGCGTGCTTCACGCGCAGGTACGCCGCCAGCTCCGCCTCCAGCGCCTCCACCTCGGGACCCAGGATGAAGCGCTGGCTCCGCACCACACGGAGCACCGCCTCGTCCAGCTCCGGCTGGAGCCCGGCGTACTGCGGGGCGAGGTCGAAGAAGGGGATGGTCATGGACGGCGGGTCTCATGGACGGCGTCGAAGCCCCACTTCATCTCCCGGCGCACGTCGGCGAACTCCTCGCGCACCTCGGCCTGGAAGCGCTCGAGGCGGTCGTTCGCCACCTGGACGCCTTCAGCGACCATTCGGATATCCGATGCGTTCTTTTCCACGAGCACACGGACCCCGCGGATCTCGCCCTCCACCTGCTCGAACCGCTGGTCCACCTGCTCGAACCGCTGGTCCACCTGGTCGAACCGCTGGTCAATGCGGTCGAACTTCCGCCCCAGGAAGTCCACCAGTTCCTTGTACTCGTTCGGCGTCATACGCAGGCCTCTCTCGCCACCGGAAACCATGAGTGCCCCAGTCTAGCGCGGACCGGGAGGACCGGGAATGTCCGGATGGGACGGCTTGGCCACCACGGCTACCCACGTCTTCATGTCGTCGAGATCCACGGGCTGTTCCGGAGGGAATCCGCGGAACAACGAAGGGAATTCCCCATACCGCGGTCGCGTTGCGTCGGCCATGATCAAGACCTCCTCGGTGAGTCGTGCCCGGACGGGGACCCCCACGCTACGCAGCCGGTCCGCTCAGCGCCAACCCTGTCGGATGGCCGACACCCCGCACCGCGCTACTCCGACCAGTCTTCGACCTCGAGCCGGGGCACACGCGAGAATTCCCGCACGTTGTGGGTGACCAGCGTGAGCCCGAGGCACCTGGCATGGGCTGCGAGAAGGAGGTCGTTGGCTCCGATGGGCTTCCCCTTCCGCCTCAGGTCGGAACGGATCTCGGCGTAGTGCTCCGCCGCCGCCTCGGGAAGGTCGAGCACCTGCATGTACGTGAGGAGTTGCTCCAGCGACTCCTTGTCTCTTGATGGGCGCGGCGACACGTCAACCCCGAAGAGCAGCTCGGCCTTCGTGAGGACCGAGATGCACACGGCTTCCACTCCAGCCTTCGCCAAGCGCTGATCCAGCGGCTTGCTCGCCGCCTTCATGAGGTACGAGCAGGTGTCGGTGTCGAGCATGTAGAGGAGCACTACTCGGAGCCCTCGGCATCCCGCGCGGCGTCCGACTCTTCAGGCTCATCCCCGTCGCGGGATGTCCAGAGCGCCCTCTCCTGCAACGGCTGGTCCTCGACGTTCTGCATGAACCCGGGCGACGCCACGATCCGGCTCTCGAAGTACGTGCCCCAGTCCGTGGGCCGCGGGGAGAGGATGACGTCGTTCCCCTCCTTCCGGATGAAGACCTCCTTCGTGTCGAACTGGAACTCCTTGGGCAAGCGCACGGCCTGGCTCCGGTTGGTCATGAAGATCCTGGCGGTCCTGCGCATGGGCCCTCCTCACAGATGCGATATACAAATGTATATGGCATCCTGTACCTGGGGAAAGAGCCCTCGCCACCCGAGGATCGCCGTTCGGGACGGCCGCCGGAATGTGTGGATGGGACGGCACGCCGATTCGCGGCCCCCTCCTTCCTGCGCCCCCTCTACTTCCCCGCCCTCAGCTCGAACAGCTGGTCCCTCAGCAGCGCCGCGCGCTCGAAATCCAGCGCCTCGGCGGCGGCGGCCATCTCGGCCTCGAGGATCTTGATCATCTCCTCCCGGTTCACCTCGTCGGCGTAGCTGGCCGCGCCCTCGGCCACGCGCGCGGGGGCGAGGCGG
>JBFYZE010000250.1:0-8203 GCA_041309665.1 Gemmatimonadales bacterium
CCACGAGGAGGACGCGCTGGTGGGCACGGATCAGCCAGGCGCCGATGGAGCCGCCCATGGCGCCGGCGCCCCAGATGGTGACCAGATCGCGGGTGTAGTCGGTGGGAGTCATGCCTGGCGGCCCCCGCGCTCGATCGCCTCAGCCACCAGCTCCACCACGTGGCGCACCTTCACCGGGTGCTCCTCGAACCCCTTCTGCACCTTGAGCCCGTCCTCGAGCATGGCCAGGCAGAACGGGCACGACACGGCCAGCGTGGGCGCCCCCGAGGCCATGATCTCCTCCGCCCGGTTCCACGACACCCGCGGCTCGGGCTCCTCGCGCCAGAAGTTGCCGCCGCCGGCGCCGCAGCAGAACCCGTCCTCACGGTTGCGGGGGAGCTCCACGAGCTTCCCGCCGCTCCGCTGCACGAGCGCGCGCTGCTCCTCGTAGATCCCGTTGTAGCGCCCGTACATGCACGAGTCGTGGTAGGCCACCTTGCCCAGGCCGGGGCCGTGCCCATTCCCGCCGCCGGGCATGCCGTGCCGCCGCACGAGCCGCGCCACCTCCTGCTCCACGCTGACCACCTCGAAGGGGAGCCCGTCCCACCCCTCCGGCACGAAGTCCTTGTAGTCCTTGCCGAACACCTGGTGGCAGTGGGGGTTCGTGACCATGAGGCGCTCGAACGTCACCGAGCCGAAGAGCTCCAGGTTGGTCTGGGCGCTCATCTGGAAGAGGAGCTCGTTGCCCATGCGCCGGTAGTTCTCGCCGCAGCACACCTCCGAATCGCCCAGGATCCGGTAATCCACGCCGAAGTGGTCCAGGACCTTCAGCGTGGCCCGGGTCGTCTCCACACTCCGGTCGTCGTAGAGCCCCCAGCACCCCACCCAGAAGAGGAGCTCGAACTTCTCGCCCGGCTCGGCGATGCGCACCGCGCCCAGCTTCTCGACGGTCTCGCCCTTCCGTTGCTCGCCGTACCCCCACGGGTCGCCGGAGCGCTCCAGGTTGGTGAAGACCCGCTGGTACGCGGGCTCGATGTCCCCCGCGTCCAGCACCTGGTAGCGGCGCATGTTCAGGAGCATGGAAAGGTGGTCGATGTCCACAGGGCACGCCGTCACGCACGCCATGCAGGTGGTGCACTCCCACAGCGTCTGCTGGGCGATGACGTGGTCGATGAGGGGCTGGGCCTCGAGGGGGACGCCATCCACGCTCCTGCCCGCCGCCGCGAACGCCTCCCGCGCCAGGCCCGCCTGCTTCCCCGGGGGCATCTTCCCCTTGGCGTGGTACTTCAGGTCCACGATGAAGTCCCGCGGGGACAGCAGCTTCCCGGTGGCGAAGGCCGGGCACGCCTCCTGGCACCGGCCGCACTCGATGCACGTGAGGACGCTCAGGCGGTCGGTCCACGCGAAGTGGTTCAGCGTGTCGAAGCCGTACGCGTCCCCCTTCGACTCGTCCAACTCCGCTTCCAGGTCCAGGAAGTCCATCTTCTGGTGGTCCCGGAGCTGCTTCACCACGGCGTTCACCGGCGCGCCCAGGATGTGGAAGTGCTTGCTGGTGGGCACGTACGCGAGGAACGAGAACGCCACCATCAGGTGAGCGTAGCCCGCGTACTCGGCCAGGTCGCCGGCCAGGTACCGCTCCCCGAAGTGGGTGAGGGCGATGAGCCCGATGACCCCGAGCACGATCCCCGACTCGTGGCTGTGGTACGTCAGGTACGTCGGGCGCAGCACATAGCGCCGGAAGGCGAGGATCACGATCCCGGCCAGGATGAGGAACGCGAACACGTCCACCACCCAGGGCCAGAACGCCAGCGGCCCGCGGAGGAATCCCTCGCCTCCCACGGCCAGCCGCCAGAGCAGATCCAGCGTGGAGACCACGAAGGCGAGGAAGCCCCAGAAGATCAGGCCGTGGGCCCACCCCGCGGCGACGCGCTCGAGGACGCGCTTCTGGCCGATGACCTCGGTGAAGAAGAGCCCGATGCGCCGGCCGATCTGGTCGCTCCGGTCCTCGGGCTTCCCCCGGCGGACGAAGGCGATCTTGTCGGCGACGAGACGGGCGAAAACCGCCAGCGCCCCGACCAGGTACAGGGCGACGGCGATGCGGATGGCGACGTGGTTGTCCATGACCCCAAGACTAGCCGGTTCCCGGCTGGCACGCACGCCTCGGAGGCGCGCTTCCGGCCCCCGCCCTTCCCGCTCCAGGAACCGGGCTTCCACCAGGGAGTAGCAACGTTCCCGTCGCCGCGCCCGGGACCCGGGCATCACCGATCCGTCCACCGCTCCTGGAGGCTTCATGGGTGCCTCGCGCCCCCGCACCGTCGGCGAGCTGAAGGCCTCGGGTTACCGTCCCCGCACGGTGAAGGAGGAGATGCGAGCGAACCTGGTCCGTAAGCTGGGCACGGGCGAGCGCCTCTTCCCGGGGATCCAGGGCTACGACGACACGGTCATCCCGCAGCTCGTGAACGCGGTGCTCGCCCAGCACGACTTCATCCTCCTCGGGCTCCGGGGACAGGCCAAGAGCCGCATCCTCCGCCAGCTCGTGGAGCTCCTGGACGAGGCCGTCCCGATCCTGGCGGGAAGCGAGGTCAACGACGATCCGCTCCGGCCCATCTCCAAGCACGGGCGGCTCCTGCTGGCCGAGCACGGGGACGCCACGCCGGTGGAGTGGGTGGACCGCGACCACCGCTACGTGGAGAAGCTCGCCACCCCGGACGTGACCATCGCCGACATCATCGGCGACGGGGACCCCATCAAGGCGGCGCGCGGCGGCCACATCCTCGCCGACGAGCTCACGATCCACTACGGGCTCCTGCCGCGCGCGAACCGGGGCGTGTTCGCCCTCAACGAGCTCCCCGATCTGGCGGGGAAGATCCAGGTGGGCCTCTTCAACGTGCTCGAGGAGGGGGACGTGCAGGTGAAGGGATACCCCATCCGCCTGGCGTTGGACGTGATGATGGTCTTCACCGCCAACCCGGAGGACTACACGGCGCGGGGCAAGATCATCACGCCCCTGAAAGACCGCATCGGCGCCGAGATCCGCACCCACTATCCCGAGGTGCTGGAGGTGGGGATGGAGATCACCCGCCAGGAGGCGTGGCTGGAGCGGGACGGCATCCCGGTGACCGTCCCGGAGTTCGTGGCGGAGACGGTGGAGCGCATCGCGTTCCTGGCCCGCGCGGACAAGCGCGTGGACGCCCGCTCGGGGGTGAGCCAACGCATGCCCATCACCGTCATGGAGACCCTCGTCTCCAACGCCGAGCGGCGCGCGCTGCGCCACGGCGAGGCTGCGGTGGTCCCCCGCATCGCCGACCTCTACGCCGCGCTGCCCGCCATCACCGGGAAGATGGAGCTGGAGTACGAGGGCGAGCTGCACGGCCACGACAACATCGCCCGCGAGCTCATCCAGGGCGCGGCGGTGGAGGCGTTCCACGCCCGGGCCGGAGGAGCCGACGTGGACGAGATCGTGGAGTACTTCGACACGGGCGGCGCCCTCCAGGTGGGCGAGGATGCGTCGGCCTCGGCGTGCATCCAGGGATACGGCACCATCCCCGGGCTCCTGGACTTCGTTGCGTTCACGGGCCTGGTCCCCCGCACCGCCGACGACGGCACGGTCGCCGCGGCCTGCGAGCTCACGCTGGAGGCGCTGGTGGGGATGCGCCGCATCAGCCGGACCTCCGGGGGCTACGCCCGCGCGCGCCGCGAGGCACCCGCGAAGGGGAAGGGGTACAAGGGATTCGACCCCATGGGAGGCCTGGAGACGTAGGTCCGCGTATCTTCCGCGCATGGACGCCGACCCCACCCTGACGCCTGAACAGCTCTCGGCCCTCCGGGACGCGCGGGACCGCGCGAAGAGGATCCTCTCCGCCGCGAAGGTCGCCAGCTTCAACGGCTGGACCATCGGGATCTTCGCGGGACTGACCGTCCTGTTCGGGGTCACCAGCCCTCTCCTCCTCGCCCTGGGAGTGGGGATGGGCATCGTCGCCCGCAACGAGCTCCGCGGGTGCTCCCTGCTGCGCGCCCTCGACGCGCGCGGCCCGCGGCTCCTGGTCCGGAATCAGGTCGGGTTCATGGCCCTCGTGGTCGCCTACTGCGTGTGGAGCCTCGTGCGCACCTACACCCACCCGGACCCCCAGTGGGCCCAGCTCCAGGAGCTGGCGGGGCTCGAGGCCGGGTTCATCCGGGATTTCGTGGTGGCGGCGTACGCGGTGGCCATCCTCCTCACCATGCTTTTCGTCGGGCTGAACGCGCGCTATTACGCCCGCCGCATCCCCATGCTGGAGAAGTACCTGGCCGAGACGCCCCCGTGGGTCGTGGAGCTCCAGCGCTCCGCGTCGGCGGGATGATGCCGCGCCGCGCAGACGCGGTCTTCGCTCACCCCGCGCTCCTCGCCCTCCTCTGGGCCGCGGCGGTGGGGGCCATGGCCCTCCTGGCGGGACGGTTCTGGATCCCCCTGGACGACGGCACCCTCGCGCAGTCCGCCGAGCGGGTCCTGGGCGGACAGCTCCCCCACCGGGACTTCGGCGACCCGTACTCCGGGCTCGGCGCCTTCCTCGGGGCGGCAGCGTTCAAGCTGCTGGGCGTCAAGCTCTGGTCGCTGCGCGTCCCCCTGGTTGCCGCATTCGCTCTCTGGCTCCCGGCGGTCTGGCTCCTGGCGCGCCGACACCTCCCGCCCGCTTCCGCGCTCGGCGCCACCGCGCTGGCCGCCGTCCTCTCCGTGCCCGCGTACCCCGCCGCCATGCCCGGCTGGTACGCCCTCTTTGCCGTCACCTGGGGAGCGTGGATGCTCACCCGGGCCCTGGAGGGCGGCGGCCGGGGCTGGCTCGTGGGTGCCGGAGCCATGGCCGGGGTGGCGGTCCTCTTCAAGGTGGTGGGGCTCTACTTCCTCGCCGCCGCCCTCTTGTCCGTGGCGTGGCGGAGGGCCGAGCGGACCGGTGTGTACGTCGCGGCGGTGGCGGCGGCGGCGACCTCGTTCATGCTTCTCCTGGGGTGGATGACCCTCCCGGGGACCGGAGCCTCCGGCGCCTACCACTTCTTCCTCCCGGGGCTGGCCCTGTGCGCAGCCCTCCTGGCGCGGGCCCGGGGCGTGCCTGCGGGGCTGGGGGCTCACGGCCTCGTCCCCCTGCTGGCCGACGGCGCCGCGCTCAAGCTCGGATTCGTGATTCCCCTGGCCGCGTTCCTCCTGCCCTACGCCCTCGGCGGAGGCGTGCTGGAGTGGCTGGAGGGGGTATTCCTCCTCCCCGCGCGCCGCTTCGAGACGGCGTCCAGCCCGCCCGGTGACCCGTGGACCGTGCTCCCGGGAGCGGCGGCCGTCCTGCTCGCCGTCACCGCGGCCCGCCTGCGTCCCCGCGCCGAGCGGATCCTCGCTCTCGCCGTCGCCGCGCTCCTGGCGGTGGCGCTGGCCGCCGACGACGCCCTCGACGGGGCGGTCATGGCCACCCTTTGGTACGCCCTCCGCGGCTGGATCCCCGCGCTCGTCGCGGCCGCCGCCGTATTCGCCTTCGCGGCCCGGGGGCGCACGGCCGACCAGCTCTCCCCGGCCGAATCGGCGCTCCTGGCCACCGCGGGCCTCTGGGCGCTGGTCCAGTTCCCGTACGCGGCCCCGGCCTATTTCTTCTACGTGGCACCCCTCGGCGTCCTGGCCACCGCCGCGGCCGTCGCCGCCGGCGTGCTCCGGAGAGGCCCCGTCCTCGCCCTCGTGGCCGGGGTGGCCCTCTTCCTCGGTGCGGGCTACTCCGCCGGCGTGGCCCTCACCGCCAGCGAGCCTCTCGGGGGGCCCCGGGGGGGGATCCGCGTGTCCCCGTCCGACGCGCGGCTCTACGGCGAGGTGACCATCCTCGTCCGCTCCCACCTGGACGGGGGTAGCCTCTGGGCCGGGCCCGACGCCCCCGAGGTCTACTTCCTCGCCGGGGTGCCCAACCCGACGTCGACGCTGTATGAGTTCCTGGACCGCGCACCCCTCACCCCCACCAGGCTGGAATCGCTCCTGGAATCGGCAGGCGTGCGGGTGGCCGTGGTGAACACCCGGCCCCTCTTCTCCCCGGCGCTGGACCCGTCTTCGCTGGAGCGCATCGTCGGAGCCTTCCCCGAGAGCAGCACGGTGGGCCCCTTCGTCGTGCGGTGGAGGGCTCCGTGACCAAGCCGTGGGCACCCCTCTTCGAGATTCCCTGGGTCTACCGGACGTGGCAGGCGCCCTTCCATGAGCAGAAGCTGGCGCCCATCCTGCGGCACAACGACCTCTCGTCCGTGCGGCGGATCCTGGACGTGGGGTGCGGCCCCGGCACCAACGCACCCCATTTCAAGGGGATGGACTACCTGGGGTTGGACATCAACCCCGAGTACGTGGAGCAGGCGCGCGCGCGCCACCGGATGCGCTTCGAGGTCGCCGACGTCACCCGCTGGCAGGTGCGCGACGATCCCTTCGACTTCATCCTTGTGAACAGCTTCTTCCACCACGTGGGGGACGAGGACTCGCTGCGGATCCTCGCACACCTCGCCACGCTCCTCACCGACGACGGACGGATCCACGTGCTCGACCTGGTCCTTCCCCCGACTCCCGGTGTCGCGCGCCTCCTGGCGCGCATGGACCGGGGCGACCACCCGCGGCTGCTCCCCGCCTGGCAGGAGCTCCTGGGCCGCCACTTCCAGCCAGATGTCTTCGAGCCCTACGACCTCGGCGCGGCGGGCGTCCCGCTCTGGAAGATGGTGTACTTCCGGGGTCGGCCGAGGCGCGCGTGAGCGCCCCCCGGGTCTCGGTGGCGGTTCCCCTCTTCAATGAGGAGGCCAATCTGCCCGAGCTGCTGCGCCGCGTGGGGGCGGTGCTGGACGCGCTCCCGGGCGGGCCCCACGAGCTGGTCCTCGTGGACGACGGTAGCTCGGACGGGACGCGGCGGATGACGGAGGAAGCGGTCAGAAGGGACCCCCGCGTGGTGGGCGTCTTCCTCTCCCGCAACTTCGGCCACCAGGCGGCCCTCTCCGCCGCCCTCGACCACGTGTCCGGCGACGTGGTGGTGCTGGCCGACGGGGATCTCCAGGACCCTCCGGAGGAGATCCCGCGCTTCCTGGAGGCCTGGACTCAGGGGTACGACGTGGTGTACGCAAAGCGCGAGCGGCGGAAGGAGGCCCTCTGGCTCCGCTTCTCGTACTGGGCCTACTACCGGGTCCTGGCGCGGATGGCCAAGCCCACGCTCCCCCTGGACGCCGGGGACTTCTCCCTCATCTCCCGAAGGGTGGTGGACCAGATCCGCAGCACGCCGGAACGCCATCGTTATCTCCGCGGCCTCCGGGCCTGGGCGGGGTTCCGCCAGCTCGGCCTCTCCGTGGAAAGGGCCAGCCGGCACGCGGGGAAGTCGAAGTACTCCGTCGGGCACCTCGTGGAGCTGGGGCTGAACGGGATCTTCTCCTTCTCCATCGTCCCCATCCGGGCCGCGGCGTTCCTGGGCGCGGCGGCCATGCTCCTCACTGTGCTCTTCGCGCTCTACACCGTCTGGGCCAAGCTCTTCCTCGACCGGTCTCCCCAGGGCTTCACGGCCCTCATCGTGGTGGTCACCTTCGTGTCCGGCGTGCTCCTCTTCTTCCTGGGGATCATCGGCGAGTACGTGGGGCGCATCTACGAAGAGGTGAAGGCCAGGCCCGTGTATGTGGTGGACCGGGTCGTCCGAGGGTCGGGCGACGCCTGACCCGCGTCGAACTCCATGGACCCCGCCTACGGCCAGCGCTACCGGGAGCTCTACCTCCGCCATTGGTGGTGGCGGGCCAGGGAGCGCGTGGTGCTGGGCCACCTGGACCGCGCGCGCCCGAAGCAAGGCTGGCGCCGGGCCCTGGACGTGGGGTGCGGCGACGGCCTCCTCTTCCCGGTTCTCCGCGGTTATGCTGCGATGGTGGAGGGGATCGAGCCTGACGCCGAGCTGGTGCGCCGGGTAGCCAGGGAGGACGGGACCATCCACGTCCGGCCCTTCGACGCCTCCTTCGCCCCGGGCCACACCTTCGACCTGGTGCTCTTCCTGGACGTCCTCGAGCACCTGGACGACCCCGGCGCCGCGGTGGCCCATGCCGCCTCCCTCATGGAGCCGGGCGGAACGCTCCTCGTGACGGTCCCGGCGTTCCGGCACCTGTGGACCACCCACGACGACATCAACCACCGTGTCGAGCGAGAAGTACGGCGACAGGAGCGCCGTCAGCCGGCTCCGCGTGTAGCGCGTGCGGTGGTGGTTGATGTCGTCGTGGGTGG
>JBFYZE010000251.1:0-4944 GCA_041309665.1 Gemmatimonadales bacterium
CCACGACGACGTGCTGTTGGACCACCACCCCCCCGACGTCACCAGCCTGGACCTCCGGGACGAGCTCGCCGACGACGGCGAGCGCACCTCGGTGCTCATCATGACCGGGGACACCGACCCCATGCTCCCCGTGCGCCTCTTCTCGCGGGGCGCCGACGGGTACCTCCGCAAGCCCTTCGAGCCCGACGACGCGGTGGAGCAGGCCCGGAGCGTGGCGCGCCAGCGCGCGCTCCTGCGCGTCGGATTCGTGCTGCAGAACCGGCACGATGAGCAGCAGGCCACCGAGCGCCGTGTCCACCAGTCGCGGCGCCTGGAGAGCCTCGGCCTCCTCGCGGGGGGGATCTCCCACGAGTTCAACAACCTGCTGGTGGGGATCCTGGGCAACGCCGACCTGGCGGCGCTGGACGTGCCCGAGGGCTCGCCGGCCCACGCCTCGCTGGAGCAGATCTCCCACCTGGCCCGCCGAGCGGCCGAGCGCACCCGGCAGATCCTGGCGTTCACCGGCAAGGCGCGCCTCCAGACCGAGGACCTGAACCTCCCGTCGGTGGTGGCGAAGGCGCTGCACGCCATGCCCGGCGCCCTCGGCCGGCGGGTCCGCGTGCTGGAGTACGCCGCGGTGCCTCGCGTGCACGGCGATGCCGAGCGCCTGGCCGAGGTGATCCTGAGCCTGGTGATGAACGGGATCGAGGCCCTCCCTCCCGCCCGGGGCGAGGTTTCCGTGGCCGTGTCCGGCTGCGACATCCCCGCTTCCGAGTCGTTCGCGGTGGAAGGAGGCGGTGAGGCCCCGGCCGGACGCTACGTGGCCGTGGAGGTCACCGACGACGGCTCGGGGATGGACGAGGTCACCCGCTCCCGCATGTTCGATCCCTTCTACTCCACCAGGTTCATGGGGCGGGGGCTGGGGTTGGCCGCGGTCCTGGGGATCGTCCGCGCCCACGGCGGCTTCATCGCCGTGCGCACCGCCCCCGGGGCCGGCACCGCCGTCACCGTCCTCCTGCCCGCGGTCCCCGGGACCTGACGGGCCCCGCGTCCTGGGTGGAGGCGGGGAATCTCCCGTCATATCCATTCCAGTTATTCCCGACTCCCAACCCGGACCCGCAGGGACCAGATTCGCCCCGTGCTGATTGACCCGGCGCCAGGCGGACGCGTGCACGCCCGCCTGGGGCCTCAATGCATGTGGGACGGAGTGGAGTCCTGGACGGCGGCGGGGGCCGCGTTCATGCGCTCGGCCATGCCGGCCTTACCGTGGCGCTGGACCACCATCCAGAGCCCGGCCACCAGGACCAGGACGGCCAGGGCCCGGCGGGTCCAGACCCGCTGCCCTACCACGCGCCGGGCCCCCAGGCCGAAGACGGCCAGGAGGGGGGTGGTGCCCAGGCCGAAGGCGGCCATGGCCAACGCGCCGGTGAGGGCGTCGCCGGAGGCCACGGCGATCCCCAGGGTGGCGTAGATGAGCCCGCAGGGGAGGAACCCCGTGGCGACGCCGAAGAGGAACCGGGACGGGAGGTCGCCTCGCACGGCGGCCCGGGTGGCGAGCTGGGTGAGGCCGGGGATCTTCAACGAGGGCTCGGGGACGAGCCCTGCGAGGCCCGCGGCGAACCAGACGATGAGGAGGGTCGAGAGGACCGTGGCCACCCAGAGGGGGCCGGGGACCAGGTGGCCGACCAGGCCCGCGAGGGCCCCGAGGAAGGCGTAGGTGAGGGTCCTGCCGGCGTGCCACGCCGCGGTGTGGGACACCCGCCCGCCGCACGCCAGGGCGAAGGAGCCGCACATCCCGATGCAGTGGGGACTACCGACCAGACCTGCGAGCGCAGCAGCCGAGATGGCAGCGATCATGGGGCGCGGAGGGGGCTGGCGAGCTGGATAGAGGGACCGAGTGTCAGGGACGTACGTGCAGCCAACCGCTCACGGGAACCATATGGAACAGACCGCTCCTGGACCAGTCGCCGCCGCCGCCGCCGGCGTCGAGCCGGACTACGACATGGACATCGTGAAGATGTTCTTCACGGCGACCGTGGTGTGGGGCCTGGTCGGCATGCTGGTGGGCGTCATCATCGCCCTCCAGCTCGCGTGGTGGCCCGCCAATCTGGACCTTCCCTGGACCACGTTCGGCCGGCTCCGCCCGCTGCACACCAACGCCGTCGTGTTCGCGTTCGGCGGCAACGTGGTGTTCACGGGCATCTACCACTCCACCCAGCGCCTGCTTAAGACCCGGATGTTCAGCGACGTCCTGTCGCGCATCCACTTCTGGGGATGGCAGGCGGTGATCGTGCTGGCGGCCGTCACGCTCCCGCTGGGGATGACCCAGTCCAAGGAGTACGCCGAGCTGATCTGGCCCATCGACGTGCTCATCACGCTGGTCTGGGTGGTGTTCGCCGTCAACTTCTTCGGCACCCTGGCCATTCGTAGGGTGAAGCACCTCTACGTGGCCCTGTGGTTCTACATGTCGTTCGTGATCGTGATCGCGGTGCTCCACATCGTGAACAGCCTGGCGATCCCGGCGACGCTCTTCCGGTCCTACCCCATCTACGCCGGGCTCACCGACGCCCTGGTGCAGTGGTGGTACGGCCACAACGCGGTGGGCTTCTTCCTCACCACGCCCTTCCTGGGGCTCATGTACTACTACCTGCCCCGGGCGGCGGGACGGCCGGTGTACAGCTACCGGCTCTCCATCATCCACTTCTGGGCGCTGGTCTTCCTCTACATCTGGGCGGGCCCGCACCACCTGCTCTTCTCGGCGCTCCCGGACTGGGTGCAGACGCTGGGGATGGTGTTCAGCATCATGCTCCTCGCTCCGTCCTGGGGGGGCATGTTGAACGGGCTGCTCACCCTGAAGGGGTCCTGGGACCGGGTGCGCACCGACCCGATCCTGAAGTTCATGGTGGTGGCGGTGTCCTTCTACGGCATGAGCACGTTCGAGGGGCCGATGATGTCCATCCGGTCGGTGAACGGGCTGGCCCACTTCACCAACTGGGTCATCGGCCACGTCCACTCGGGCGCGCTGGGATGGGTGGGGATGATCTCCTTCGGCATGCTCTACTGGATGGTCCCCAACATCTGGAAGCGGGAGCTGGCCCACCCCACGTGGGCCACGCACCACTTCTGGCTCGCCACCATCGGCATCGTGCTCTACACCGTGTCCATGTGGGCCGCGGGGCTCATGGAAGGGCTGCAGTGGCGGGCGCTCAACGACGCCGGCCAGCTGGCCAACCCCTTCTTCGTGGACATCACGGGGAGGCTGTCGCCGTTCCTGTGGCTGCGGCTCCTGGGCGGGACCATGTTCCTGGTGGGCACCATCATGATGGCCGTCAACTTCTGGCAGACCATCCGGGGCCCGGAGGCGAAGGTCGTCGCGGCCACCCCCGTGGCGGCGGACTGAGGAGGCTGGCATGGACGACAAGCACAGCGAATCCGGAAAGGGCTGGGGCGCCCTCCACCGCCGGCTGCTGGAGGGGAAGTCGGCCCTCTTCGCCATCGGCACCACCGTGGTCATCTCCATCGGCGGACTGGTGGAGATCGTCCCCCTGTTCAACGCCTCCTCCTCCCTGACCTGGGAGCGCGGCACCTGGGTGACGCCCTACACGCCCCTCGAGGTCGCCGGACGGGACATCTACATCCGGGAGGGGTGCATGGTGTGCCACTCCCAGATGATCCGCCCCATGCGCGCCGAGATGCTGCGCTACGGCGAGTGGAGCCGGGCGGCGGAGTACCAGTACGACCGTCCCTTCCTCCTCGGCTCGCGGCGCACCGGGCCCGACCTGCAGCGCGAGGGCGGCGCACGGCCCGACGCCTGGCACTACGAGCACATGAAGGATCCCCGGTCCATGTCGCCGGGCTCGATCATGCCCACCTACCCCTGGCTGCTCCGGGCCAAGATCGATCCCGCCGACGTCACCGCCTCGGTGGTGGCGCTCGCCCGGGTGGGCACGCCGTACGCGGCCACCGACGAGGCCGCCGTGACGGCGGCGCTCGAGGAGCAGGGGGCCCAGATCGTGGCCAACCTCTCCAGCACAGGGGTGACCGCGGCGTGGGACGACGAGATCGTCGCGCTCACCGCCTACCTCCAGCGCCTGGGCAAGGACGGGAAGACGCACCTGGCCGCCCAGCAGGGAGGCGGCCGGTGAACCCGCTGCTCCGGGAGACCGCGGGCGCCGTCCAGGTGGGATGGGTCGTGGGGGCCATGACCGTGGCCTTCGTCGCCGTCTTCCTGGCGTGGGTCTGGTACGCCTGGTCCCCCGCCAACCGGGGGGCCATCGAGGAGGCCAGCAGGATGCCGTTCACCGACGGAGGTGACGCATGAGCAAGGAGACCAACCGCATCCTCGGACACGCCGACGAGTCGGACGGGATCGAGGAGTACGACAACCCGCTCCCCGACTGGTGGGTGGGCCTCTTCTGGTTCACCATCGTGTGGGCCATCGGCTACGGGGTCTGGTACCACGCCATCGCCGACCGCTCGCAGCTGAAGCTGCTGGCCGCCGAGATGGCGGCGGCGGAGGCCGCGTTCCCGGCCCAGCCGGCGTCGGAGGCCGCGGCCATGGCCGCGCTGGAGGTGACCCCGGACGCCGTCGCTGCCGGGGCCACCGCGTACGCCCAGAACTGCGTGGCGTGCCACGGCGCGAACCTGGAGGGCGGGATCGGCCCCAACCTCGTGGACGACGAGTGGATCCACGGCGGGCAGGCCCAGCACATCGTCGCCATCATCACCAACGGCGTGCTGGAGAAGGGGATGGTCCGGTGGCAGGGGATCCTCAGCCCCGAGCAGATCAACCAGGTGGCCGCGTACGTCATCAGCAAGCACAGCGAAGCCACCGGGCGGCCCGTGGAGGAGATCATGAAGCCCGCCGGCGCCGCCGTCGAGCCGGATGCCGCCGCCGCGGCGGCGACTCCGCCGGTGAGCTGACGGCGACGCCCTGAGGCGCATCCCCGGCATGTCCGGAACGCG
>JBFYZE010000252.1:0-19678 GCA_041309665.1 Gemmatimonadales bacterium
CCGTCGGTGCCGGGGGGCGAGCACACCACCACCTCGCTTACGCCGGCGGCCCTGGCCGGGACCACGCCCCTGAGCACCGACGACGGGTACGCCGCGCGCCCGCCGGGCGCGTAGACGCCCACGCGCTCCAGCGGCGTCCAGCGCCGGGTGATGCGCACGCCGGGCTCCACGTCCACCACGACGTCCCCGGGGATCTGGGCCTCGTGGAAGCGGCGGATGTTGGCCGCCGCGCGCTCCAGCGCGGCGCGTACGCCCGGGTCGAGCGCCTCCCTGGCCTCGTCCCAGAGCCTCCGCGGGACCTCGAGGGACGCGAGGCGGACGCCGTCGAAACGCTCGGCGAGCTCCACGAGCGCGTCGTCTCCGCGGGAACGGACGTCTCTCAGGATCGCCGCGACGCGCTCGGCCACTTCGGGCTCGTCGTCGGAGGCGCGGGAGAGAAGACGGGCCCGGGTCCCGTCGGAGAGCGCGGCGAGGCGGCCCTCGGCGAAGAGCCGGAGGCCGGGAGCCGCGGGCGTCGTCGCCCCTGCGGAGCCGGCCGGACCCGGCGCGGGGCTCGCGCTCCTCATGGCATGAGCCTCTCGATGCGGGTCACGAGGATCCCCTCGGCGCCCAGCGCCTTGAGGCGGGCGATGGTCTGGTACACCTGGTCCGCGTCCACGACGGCGTGCGCCGCCACCCACGCGTCGCCGTCCAGGATCTCGACGATGGTGGGGCCGTTGATCCCGGGGATGACCTTGCGGACTTCCTCCAGGCGTGCGCGCGGGACGTTGGCCATGAGGTAGCGCTTGGCCTCGGCGCGGAGCACCGACTCCAGCGCCGTGGCCAGGCCGCCGATGGCGGACGCCGCCGCCGGGTTCCGGAGCGCCTGGGGGTTGGCCACCAACCGGGCGGTGGAGGTCATGATGGTGTCCACTTCCCGGAGCGCGTTCATGCGCAGCGTGGAACCCGTGGACACCAGGTCCACGATCACGTCCGCCACGCCCAGGTGGGGCGCGATCTCCGTGGCGCCGGTGACCGAGGCGATCTCGATGGGGATCCCGAGCGACTCGAAGTAGCGGCGCGCGACCCCGGGGAAGGAGGTGGCCACCCGCGTCCCGGGGGGGAGCTCGGCGGCGGAGCGGGCCGGGGCTTCGTCGCGCACGGCCACGGCCAGGCGGCAGAACCCGAACCCCAGGTCCAGGATCTCCGTCACCTCCCGGCCGCTCTCGGCAATCAGGTCGGCGCCCGTGATGCCCACGTCGGCGGCGCCGTCGGCCACGTACTCGGGGATGTCGGCGGCCCGCACGAAGAGGGCCTGGAAGTCCTGCCCGAGATCGGCCATGAGGGCCCGGTCGCCGCGCAGCACCGCCCTGAGCCCTGCCTGCTCGAGGAGGGCTACCGCCTTGTCCGAGAGCCTTCCCTTGTTGGGGAGGGCCACCCGGACCCGATTGCCGTCGGGGCCGCCGGTGCGGCCCGTTGCGCTCGCGTTCACGTGTCTCTCGACTCCCTCGACGAAAAAAAACCGCGGCCCGATCACTCGGGCCGCGGGTGGGGTGCCTCGCTGGACTCGCGTCCTAGGCGCACGCCTCCACACCGCTGCCCGAAGGGGCCGCGTGATGGTGATGGTGGTGGCGGTGCCGGATGCGGTTCACGTTGCTCATGGTAGGGGGAAGGTCATCGCGGGGTGCGCCGCCGTCAAGTGCGGCCCCGACCGGGCTCAGGAGGGCCAGAGCCACCCGAAGACACCCGCCGTCATGAGGCCGTAGACGAA
The DNA here is from genome assembly GCA_041309665.1 of Gemmatimonadales bacterium. Lineage (GTDB taxonomy): Bacteria > Gemmatimonadota > Gemmatimonadetes > Longimicrobiales > Gaopeijiaceae > SZUA-318. The sequence goes on from JBFYZE010000252.1 coordinate 1,751, forward strand.
GCTGTCGGCGGTGGACTTGAGCGTGGTGGCCCAGGAGGCCTTGTACCAGATGGATCGGGGCCAGGCACCGAGGGCGTAGAAGCCGAACGCGACGGTGGCGGTGAACCGGAAGACCTGCGTGTAGTGGGCGCCGGGGGCCAGGGCCAGCTCGGCGGCGTACGCCGTGAAGAAGCTCACGAGCACGCAGTAGAGGAACCAGGCGCCCATGGTCTTTCCCATGCCCTCGGTGAACGACCCCCTGGGGAGCACGGTCATGACCAGCAACGGCCCGGCCTCCGCCTTCGCGACGAACGCCGGGTCCTTCATGGCGTCCATGCCGGCGTGGCTGCACGGGGTCAGGTAGTCGCCGGGAGGGATGTCGAAGCGGCGCAGCGCCGCCATCACCCCGTCCTCGTCCGGGAGGATCCGGAAGTCCTTGCGGTGGTGGGGGAGGAGCATGTGGACGACGGAGCTGGTGATGAACACAGCCACGCCGGCCAAGAGGATGGGGAGCCAGAGTGCGAAGATGCCTACCATGGAACGCTCCTGCGGGAGGGAACATGGCGTCCAAGAATGCGCGTATCCCGCCGGCGCGCCAGCCTTTTCTGCGAGGAGGGGACGGTCCGGTCCGCCCGAGTCCCCGACCAGCGCCCTCAGCCCGCCGTGCCCACCGCCGCCCGCTCCACGTGGAAGCGCACCACGCGCTGCACGCCCAGCTCGTCGCGCGTCACCGCCCAGACCCGGTCGCCGTCGAAGACCGGAGTGGGGCTGGTGCTGAGTTCCACGGGGGCGCGCACCCGCCCCAGGTACGTCCCGTCGGTCTCGAAGACGTCGAACGCCACCGGCTCCCTCCACCGGTCGGGGACCGCCTCCGGATTCCGCGGATCGTAGCCCGGGTCCTCCACCTCCACGCCGGCCAACGGCACCTCCACCCAGACGCGCCCGTCGCGCCCGGCGTAGAGTCGCCGGAAGAAGGGCTTGCGGTCGGGCATGGCGGGGCCGTTCCAGCGCCAGTTCGGCTGGGTCATGCGCAGGTTGCGCGTGACGCGGGCTTCCTCTTCGGCCTTCTCCCCGTCGGTGGCCGGCGCCGGCTCGGCTGAGCGCTCGACGACGAGCGGCGAGCCCGGCCGCAGGAGCGTGAACCTGTACGCGTCGCTGATCCCGTGGACGAACCAGCCCTCGGGATGGAGCGTCCACTGTTCCGAGGGTGCGAAGGGGACGCCGGTGCGGGACACGTTCTGGTCGTCCTTGTCGCCCGTACGCGCCTCCAGCTCAGCGGCCTGGTATCCCGCGTCCGGAGGTAGGAGCGTGTCGCCGGGCGCCCCGTCGGGGCCGATGCGCACCAGGCCGATGACCCAGTCGCGAATGTCCGCCCGGGGATCCACGAGGATCTGCGTGTAGACGTTGTCGGCGCGGTCGCGGAACAGGGGGCTGGACGTGTTGAACGTGCCCCGGATGCTCCACGTCTCCAGGGCTGTCCCGTCGGGTGCGTACACCTGGATGCGCGCGTTCCCGGGGTCGCGGAGGAGGATGCGGCCGTCCGAGAGGACGGCCAGGCCGCCGTCGGGCCCCTTGATCTCGCCGGGTCCCTCGCCGGGGCGGCCCAGCGTGCGCAGGAAGCGCCCGTCGGGCCCGTAGGCGCGCAGCTCCGGGACCTGGGCGTCCACCGCGTAGATGGTGCCGCCGGCGCCCACGTTGATGGCCGAGATCCTGCCGAAGAGATACTCCAGGTCGCCTTCCACCTCCCCGATGCTCACCTCGGGTACCAGCGTGGCCTCCACCCCCCAGACGCTCCCGGACTCGGTGCGCACCACGGCGGTGTCGCCGCGGGTCGTGCGCGTCACGACCGGGCCCGGAGGAGGCGCGTCCGACGGGGCGCAGGAGGGGACGACGAGGAGAACCGCGGCGGAGACGAGGACCGCGAGATGTCGGGACAAGGGGGCCTCCGGGGACGGGGATCAAAACCCTTGGACCGCCTGAGCCGGCGGAAGGTTGCGTGCTCTCCACCCCCGCGCCCGTTCCCCTTATCATCCCCCTATGCCGGACGAGCCCATCCGCATCCGCGGCGCGCGCCAGAACAACCTCAAGAACCTGGACCTGGACATCCCCCGGCGCCGGCTGGTGGTGGTCACGGGGCCCTCGGGGTCGGGAAAGAGCTCGCTCGCGCTGGACACCCTCTTCGCCGAGGGGCAGCGTCGCTACGTCGAGTCCCTGTCAACGTACGCCAAGCAGTTCCTGGACCGGATGGAGAAGCCCGACGTGGACCGGGTGGAGGGGATCTCGCCGGCGGTGGCCATCGAGCAGAAGAACCCCACCAAGACGAGCCGCTCCACGGTGGGCACGGCCACCGAGGTCCACGACTACCTGCGGCTGCTCTGGTCGCGGGTGGGGCGCACCCACTGCCCAGAGTGCGCCCGGTGGGTGAAGCCCGACACGGTGAGCACCGCCGTGGACCGGACCCTCTGCCTCCCTGCGGGCGCCCGCGTCCAGGTTGCGTTCCCACTCAGGCGGAGCGCCGAGGTCACCCATCCGCTCGTCGTGTCCAACCTGCGTGCCATGGGGTTCGTGCGCGCGCTGGTGGATGGGGCAGCGGTGGACCTGGCGGAAGCGGGCGCCGAGGACCCGGCGACGCTGGGCCTGGACCTCACCGAGGCTCGGGAGATCCTGGTGGTGGTGGACCGGCTGAAGGTGGGGGGCAGCGTCGAGGAGCGGCTGGCCGACTCCCTGGGCACCTGCTTCGAGCACGGCGACGGGGAGGCGGTGGTGCTCGTGGCGGAGGGGGCCGAGGGCGGCGTGGACGCACGGGGCCGACCTGTCCCCGAAAGGCTGCATTTCACCGAGGGCTTCCGGTGCCCCGAGCACCCGGAGGTGGCCTTCCTGGACCCGACGCCCCAGCTCTTCTCCTTCAACAACCCCTACGGGACGTGCCCCGTCTGCACCGGGTTCGGCGCGACGTTGGAGTACGACGCCGGGCTCATCATCCCCAACCCGAAGCGCTCGCTGGCGGACGGGGCCGTGGATCCGTGGGAGAAGCCACGCTACCGGCGCGAGCGGGAAAGGCTGCGGGACTTCGCCCGGGAGCGGAAGGTCTCGGTGAACACGCCCTGGGAGGATCTCCCCGAGACGTTCCGGGACGAGGTGATGCACGGCGCCAAGCGGGCGAAGGGGAGCTTCAAGGGCGCCATCCCCTTCCTCCGGTCGAAGGAGAAGAAGCGCTACAAGCAGTACATCCGCGTCTTCCTCCGCCAGTACCAGAGCCCGCGCGTGTGCCGGGAGTGCGCGGGCGCGCGCATCCGTACCGAGGCGCTCTGGGTGAAGGTCGGCGGGAGCACCATCGCCGAGGCGTGCGAGATGCCGCTGGAGGAGCTGGCTCCCTGGGTGCGGGCTCTGCAGCTCTCCCCCATGGAGACGCAGATCGCGGCCACCATCCTCCGGGAGGTGAACGCCAGGCTCTCGTTCCTCGTGGACGTGGGGCTCGGCTACCTCACCCTGTCCCGCCAGACCCGCACGCTCTCCGGCGGCGAGGCCCAGCGCATCAGCCTCGCCAACTCGCTGGGCTCGACGCTGGTGGACACGCTGTACGTCCTCGACGAGCCCACGATCGGCCTCCACCCCAAGGACACCACCGCGCTCCTGGAGCTCCTGGCGCGCCTGCGCTCGGCGGGGAACACGGTGGTGGTGGTGGAGCACGACACCCAGGCGATCCTCACCGCCGACCAGGTGGTGGAGCTGGGTCCGGCCTCGGGGGAGAAGGGAGGGGAGCTGGTGTTCCAGGGGACGCCCGGGGAGCTCCTGGTCCAGGATACGGTCACGGGGCGCTACGTCTCGGGGCGCACCGCGGTGCCCTGGCCCGAGCGCCGCCGCCGGGTGGACGGACCATGCCTGACCCTGAGAGGTGCCCGGCTCCACAACCTGAAGGGCATCGACATGGACATCCCCCTGGGCACGCTCACGGTCGTGACCGGCGTGTCGGGCTCGGGGAAGTCCACGCTGGTGCACGACGTGCTCTACCGCGCCGCGGAGCGCGAGCTGGGCTCGGGAGAGACGAGCGCGAAGGAGCACCTGGGGGAGGCGGTGGGGGACTACGACGCGCTGGAGGGGCTGAGCCACCTGGACGAAGTCGTGCTGGTGGACCAGTCGCCCATCGGGAGGACCCCGCGCTCCAACCCGGTGACCTACATCAAGGCGTGGGACGAGGTCCGCCGCGTGCTCTCGGAGCAGCAGGTGGCGCGGGAGCGCGGGTACACCGCCGCCCACTTCTCCTTCAACGTCCCAGGGGGGCGGTGCGAGGAGTGCAAGGGAGCGGGCCAGGTGGAGATCGAGATGGTCTTCATGGCCGACGTCTTCGTTCCCTGCGACGCGTGCGGCGGCAAGCGGTACAAGCGCGAGATCCTGGACGTGAAGTTCCGCGGCAGGAACGTCCACGACATCCTCCGGCTCACCGTGGACGAGGCCATCCGCTTCTTCATCCGCGAGGCCAGGCTGGGGAAGACGCTCTGGCACCTGCAGCAGGTGGGGCTGGGGTACCTGCGCCTGGGCCAGCCCGCCACCACGCTCTCGGGCGGCGAGGCGCAGCGCCTGAAGATCGCCCGCGAGCTCGCCGGCGCGGCGGGGACGAAGGGGCGAAAACTCTACATCCTCGACGAGCCCACCACGGGGCTCTCCGGCGAGGACGTGAAGAAGCTCCTGGACGTGCTCAACCGCCTGGTGGACGCGGGGAACACGGTCCTCGTCATCGAGCACAACCTGGACGTGATGAAGGTGGCCGACTGGATCGTGGACCTCGGCCCGGGGGCGGGACACCGGGGCGGCGAGGTGGTGGCCATGGGCAAGCCCGAGGTGGTGGCCAGCGTGCCGGAGAGCGCGACAGGACGATATCTCCGGAAGATGATGGGAAAGGCGTAGCGAAGCGGCGTCCTTTTCCCGATCATACACCGTTCCACGGCACCCCCCACGTTGACCTCGACATCGCGATCCCATCGCAGGCCGGCATGCGCATCTGCCTCCTGACGGACCAGGACCTCTCCCTCGATCCCTTCCCGCCCGGGGACTGGCCCTGCGATCCCCGCCCCTTCCATCCCGACGCCGAGTGGACCGTCCTGACGCTCCAGAAGGAGCGCGCGGTGGCGCAGGTCATCGAAGCCTCGCGCCAGGGCTACGACCTGTTCTTCAACCTTTGCGACGGCGCGTGGGACGAGGGGCGGGTGGGCATGGAGGTGGTGCAGGCGCTGGAGTTTCTCGGGCTCCCCTTCACGGGTGCGGACGCGGCGTTCTACGAGCCCTCCCGGGAGGCCATGAAGCGCGTGTGCCGGGCCTGGGGGATCGACACGCCTGCCTATTACCTGGTGAAGAGCGAAGCCGACCTGGCCAGGGCCATGGAGCAGCTCCGCTTCCCCATGTTCGTGAAGCACTACTCGAGCTACGCGTCCACAGGCCTCACCCGGGATTCGAAGGTGGATACGCCCGAGCAGCTCCGCACCCAGGCCGGGCTCATGATGGCGCACTTCGGCGCCGCCCTGGTGGAGGAGTACATCGAGGGGACCGAGTGCACGGTGCTCGTGTCCGAGAACCCCGAGGACCCGGCGAGCCCCATCACGTACCAGCCGCTGCAGTACCGCTTCCCCGAAGGCGAGGCCTTCAAGCACTACGACCTCAAGTGGGTGAAGTACCAGGGCCTGGAGGCGTTCCCCCTGGAGGACGCGGAGCTCGACGGTCGGGTGCGCGGCATGGCGGCGCGCTTCTTCGTCGGGATCCGGGGCGCCGGCTTCGGCCGCTGCGACCTCCGGGTGGACCGGGACGGGCGTCCGTACATGCTGGAGATCAACCCGAACTGCGGGATCTACTATCCCCCCACGGACCCGGGGAGCGCCGACCTCATCCTCATGGCGGACCCGGCGGGGCACGCCGGGTTCACCCGCACGCTCATCGAGGCCGGCTTCGCGCGCCACCGCCGGCGTGCCCGGGGATGGCGCATCCTCCCCCGGCCGGGCGGCGACTACGGGGTCTTCGCCACCCGCGACATCTCCGCCGGCGAGCGCGTCCTCGTCTTCGAGGAGCAGCCCCACCACCTGGTGACCCGCTCGCACGTGGAGGAGCGTTGGGCCGAACCCCACCGCACCTGGTTCCGGCAGTACGCGTGGCCCCTCACCGACGAGGTGTGGGTCACGTGGAGCCCGGACCCCGAGGAGTGGCGCCCGGTGAACCACCACTGCGAGCCCTCGGCGTGGCTGGAGGGACTGGACGTGGTGGCCCGGCGCGACATCGCCGCCGGCGAGGAGATCACGCTGGAGTACGCCACCTTCTACGACGAGCAGATGCCCTCCTTCGAGTGCCGGTGCGGCGCGCCAACCTGCCGCGGGACGGTGCGGGGCGACGACTGGGCCCTCGACTTCGTGGGGCTCTACGGCACGCACGTGTCCGACTACATCCGGCGCAAGCGGGAGGCGCTGGCTGCCGCTGCGACGGCCCGGCCGCGCAGGAGGGCACGCCGGTCCTGAGCGCGCCGCCCCCCGTCTCGGTCCTCCTGCCCGTACGGGACGGGGCCGCCCACCTGGAGGAGGCCGCGGCGTCCCTGGAGGTGCAGACCGACGGGGACTTCGAGGTGCTGGCGGTGGACGACGGGTCCGCCGACGCCACGCCGGACATCCTGCGCGCATGGGCAGAGCGGGACCGCCGGGTGCGCGTGCTCCGCCAGGAGCCGTCGGGGATCGTGGCCGCCCTGGAGCGCGCACGCCGCGAGGCCCGGGGCAGGTACCTGGCCCGCATGGATGCCGACGACGTGAGCGAGCCGGAGCGCTTCGCCGTCCAGCGTGCGCTCCTGGAGGACGCTCCTGCCCTGGCCGGGTGCGGCGCCCGGATCCGGTACTTCCCGCGCCACCATCTCAGGGACGGGGCCCGCCGATACGAGGCGTGGCTGAACGGGGCCGCCACGCCGGAGGAGGTCGCCAGGGAGCTCTTCGTCGAGTGTCCCCTGGCTCACCCGACGTTCTTCCTCCGTGCCGACGCGGTGGAGACGGTGGGAGGGTACCGGGATCCGGGATGGCCCGAGGACTACGACCTGGTGCTGCGCCTCTGGGGCGCCGGGTGGAGCCTGGCCAACGTGCCCCGGGTCCTCCTCCACTGGCGGGAGGGGGAGCGGCGCCTCTCCCGGACCCACGGAGCCTACGCCCCTCCGGCCTTCCTGGCCTGCAAGGTCCATCACCTGAGGGCCACCTTCCTCCGGGGTGGGAGGGGGGTGGCGGTCTGGGGGGCGGGGCCGGTGGGGAAGGCATTCGCCCGCGCCCTCCTCGCCGCCGGGACCCCGGTGGCGGCCTTCGTGGAGGTGGATCCGCGCAAGATCGGCCAGGAGATCCACGGATCGCCCGTCCTGGATACCGCGGGAGGCCTTGCGCTGCAAGGGGTCCTCCATCTGGCGGCGGTGGGGCAGCCCGGCGGCCGGGAGACGCTGCGCGAGGTGCTGCGCGGAGGGGGTCTGGAAGAGCTCCGGGACTGGGTCGCAGTGGCTTGAAACGTTATTTTTCAATCGCTGAACCACCCCTTTGCCGCGCGGGTCGCGGATCCTCCCAGATGCCTGTTCAGGAGCCTGCCGTGGCGCACCTCAGACCTCGAGTTCCGGCGTGATCCGAAAGGGGCTCGCGTTCACCTCGCTGTTCCTCTTCCTCGCGGGGATGGAACTGTCCACCGAAGGGATCTCGCTGGTCCTGGCGCGGCTGCGCACGGGGCTGGGGGCCCTCCTCTCCGGCACCGAGTTCCACGTCTCGGGGATGCGCTTCTCCGTGGGCGTCGTGGCCCTGGCCATCGGCCTGGCGATCTGGATCGTGCTGATCTGGTCGGCCCGCCACCGCCACGAGGCGTCGGCCGTGGGCTCCGCCTGTCCCCAGTGCGGGAACCACGCCCGCCGGGTGAAGCGCAAAGGGTGGCAACGGCTCCTCTCGCTGGTGCTCGGGGAGCAGATGGTCCGACGGCATTGCGAGCACTGTGGCTGGTCGGGCCTGACGCTGCGGGGCTGACCGGGAAGCGGCCCCGACGGGGCGACCCCCCCCGCCCGCCGCACCGCCGGCGGGTGACCTGAACCTGGACTGTGGACCTGAGCATGGCTGAAGAGTTGGAGGTGAAGGGCGGCGGCGAGAGGGTTCTCACCCGCCTCCTCGAGGAGGAGATGCGCGAGTCGTTCATCGACTACTCGATGAGCGTCATCGTGCAGCGCGCGCTCCCGGACGTGCGGGATGGGCTGAAGCCCGTGCACCGGCGCATCCTGTACGCCATGAGCGAGCTTGGCCTGGGGCCCGGCCGGGCGTACAAGAAGAGCGCGACCGTGGTCGGCGAGGTGCTGGGCAAGTACCACCCCCACGGCGACTCGGCCGTCTACGACTCCATGGTGCGCATGGTGCAGGACTTCTCCCTGCGCTATCCGCTGGTGGACGGGCAGGGGAACTTCGGCTCCGTGGACGGCGACTCGGCGGCGGCCTACCGCTACACCGAGGCCCGGCTGACCCAGGCCGCGGTGGACATGCTGGAGGACATCGACAAGGAGACGGTCCGCTTCGTCCCGAACTTCGACGGGCAGAAGATGGAGCCCACCGTGCTCCCGTCGAAGCTCCCCAACCTGCTGGTGAACGGATCGTCGGGGATCGCGGTGGGGATGGCCACGAACATCCCGCCCCACAACCTCCGCGAGATCGTGGCGGCGACGCAGGCCCTGGTGGACGACCCGGACCTGCCCCAGGAGGAGCTGGAGCGCCTGGTGCCCGGCCCCGACCTCCCCACGGGCGGCTACATCTGCGGGACCGAGGGGATCCGCGATGCGTACCGCACGGGCCGGGGCCGTCTGGTCATGCGCGCCCGGGCGGTCATCGAGCAGATGGACGCCAACTCGGAGCGGATCGTCGTCAACGAGATCCCCTTCATGGTGAACAAGGCCCGCCTCATCGAGCAGATCGCCCAGCTCGTGCGGGACAAGAAGATCACCGACATCCGGGACATGCGGGACGAGTCGGACCGCGACGGCATGCGCATCGTCATCGAGCTCAAGCGCGACGCCGTCCCCAACATCGTCCTGAACCAGCTGTACCGGCACACCCAGATGCAGTCCACCTTCGGGACCATCCTCCTGGCCCTGGTGGACGGCGTGCCCAAGGTGATGTCGCTGCGGGAGATCCTGCACCACTTCATCGAGCACCGGCACGTGGTGATCGTGAAGCGGTCGGAGTTCGATCTCGGCAAGGCCAAGGACCGCGAGCACATCCTGGAGGGGCTGAAGATCGCCGTCGACAGCATCGACGAGGTCATCAGGATCATCCGGGCGGCCCAGGACGCGGAGACGGCATCCGCCGACCTGCAGGCGTCGTTCGGCCTGAGCGAGCGGCAGGCCAAGGCCATCCTGGACATGCGCCTGGCCCGCCTCACCGGCCTGGAGATCGAGAAGCTGGAGGCGGAGCTGACCGAGGTCCGCGCCCAGATCCGGGAGCTGGAGGACATCCTGGGATCCAGGGAGCGGAGAATGGCCATCCTCAAGGCCGAGCTCCAGCACATGTCGGACAAGTTCGGCGACGCGCGCCGCACGGAGATCACCCGGGCAATCGGCTCCTTCGACGTGGAGGACCTCATCGTCGAGGAGGACATGGTCATCACGGTGTCCCACCAGGGCTACGTGAAGCGCCTGCCCGTGGGCACGTACCGTGCCCAGCGGCGCGGCGGGCGGGGCCTGCGGGGGATGGACACCAAGGAAGAGGACTGGGTGGAGCACCTGTTCGTGGCGTCCACCCACGATTACCTGATGATCTTCACCCGCGGGGGGCACTGCCACTGGATCAAGGTCTGGGAGCTCCCCGAGGGCGCCCGGAACTCGCGCGGCAAGCCCATCGTCAACGTGCTCAACCTGCCGGCGGATGAGCGCATCGCCGCCGTGGTGCCTGTGCGGGACTTCGCCGACGACAAGTACCTCATGTTCGTCACCCGCAAGGGAGTGGTGAAGAAGACCGCCCTGTCCGCCTACGGCAACGTCCGCTCGGTGGGCCTCAACGCCATCAACGTGCGCGAGGGCGACGAGCTCATCGACGTGCAGATCACCGAAGGGGAGAACCAGATCGTCCTCGCCACCCGCGACGGCATGGCCATCCGCTTCAAGGAAGAGGATGCCCGCCCCATGGGGCGGGCCACCGAGGGCGTGCGCGGCATCGAGCTGGACGTCGAGGACGTCGTGGTGGGGATGGTGGTCGTGCTGCCCGACTCCACGCTCCTGGTCGTGTCCGAGAACGGCATGGGCAAGCGCACCGACGTGGAGGCGTACCGGCTGCAGCGGCGCGGGGGGAAGGGCGTCATCAACCTCCACATCACCGCCAGGACCGGAAAGGTGGTGGCCATCAAGGCCGTCACCGAGGACGAGCAGCTCATGGTCATCACGCGCAACGGCGTGGTGAACCGGCAGCGCGTGGACGAGATCCGCGTCATCGGGCGGGCCACGCAGGGCGTGAGGCTCGTGAACCTCGACGAGGGCGACGCGGTCATGGACGTGGCGAAGGTCATCGCCGAGGATGAAGAGGACATCACCGACGTGGAGACGGCCGCGGGAGAACCGGAGGCCGACGAGGAAGCATGAGCGAGGTACAGGGAGAGGGGCTGGTCGGCCTCACCGAGATCGAGTCCGCGGCACGCCGTCTGGCCGGGGTGGCGGTGCGGACCCCCCTGCTGCCCGCCGATGCGGTGTCGGACGCCGTGGGCGCCGAGGTGCGCCTGAAGTGCGAGAGCCTGCAGCGCGCCGGCGCCTTCAAGATCCGCGGAGCGTTCAACTTCGTCTCCCAGCTCTCCGACGATCAGGTCAAGTCGGGGATCATCACGTTCTCCTCGGGGAACCACGCCCAGGCCGTGGCCCTCACCGGGCGGCTCCGGGGCGTCCGTGCCGTGGTGGTCATGCCCACGAACGCGCCGAAGGTGAAGATCGAGGGGACGAAGCGACTGGGCGGCGAGGTCCACTTCGCGGGGACCACCTCCCCGGAGCGGAAACGCCGGGCCGAGGAGATCGCCGAGGCGGAGGGGTTGGTCATGGTTCCCCCCTTCGACCATCGGCACATCATCGCCGGGCAGGGCACCGTGGGGCTGGAGATCGCCCGCGAGTGGCCCGACGTGGACTTCGTGCTCGCACCCATCGGAGGGGGCGGCCTGGCCAGCGGCGTCGCCGCCGCGGTGAAGCGCATGCTCCCCAGGGCCCGTGTCATCGGCGTGGAGCCGGAGGGCTCGGCGTGCATGCGCACGGCGCTGGACCGCGGTGCGCCCACGCTCCTGGACAAGACGTCGAGCATCGCCGACGGGCTCCTCCCCCTCATCGCCGGCGAGCTGACCTTCGAGCACGCCAAGGCGCTCATGGACGACGTCGTCACCGTGTCCGACGACGCCATCCGCGAGGCTACGCGGCTCCTGGTGGGGCGGCAGAAGCTGGTGGTGGAGTTCAGCGGCGCCGCCACCACGGCGGCTCTCCTGGAGAACAAGATCGACGCCGACGGGGCGCGCGTGGCGGTGGTCATCAGCGGCGGGAACCTGGAGCCTTCGGTCCTGGCCGAGCTTGCAGGTCCCTGAAGAGAGGGGGTACCCCGCGCGCCACCCACGCCTTCGGCGCGGGTACCCGGCTTTCGCGGGTTCAGCCAAGGAACGACGACGAGGCGTGGGCACCGCCGGCGAAGCCGGTGGTCGCGCTACGGCGAGGAGGAGTGACGATGGATCAACCGCGAAACCGCCATGCGCCCACCACCATGCCTGATATGAACGTGCGTGCCTGCGGGTTGGGGCGGCACGGCCCCGTCTCCGTCGTTGGCGCGCCTCGACGTAGCTATGGCTATGCCTTCGGCGCGCCGCCTAGGATTCGGGGCCGTGGCGCTCCCAACGCGGGGTGCCCCCTCTCTTCAGGGACCTGCTAGCGTGAGCGCTTCCGTCCGCTTCGTCCCGGGGCTGGCCGTCGGGCACGGCCACGCCTACGGCGGCCTCACCGGGTGCACGGTGTTCCTCGGCCCCTTCCGGGCCGCCGTCGAGGTGCGGGGCCTGGCCACCGGGAGCCGCGAGCTGGGCGTGCTGGATCCCCACCACCTGGTCCCCTCCGTGGATGCCATCCTGCTCACAGGGGGGTCCGCGTTCGGCCTGGCCGCCGCCGACGGCGTCATGGCCTGGCTCGAGGAGCAGGGGAGGGGATACGACACCGGGGTGACGCGGGTGCCCATCGTTCCGGGCGCGGTGATCTTCGACCTGCGTGCCCATGCCACCCGCCCCGACTCGGAGACCGGGGTGGCGGCGTGCGCGGGCGCGCGCGAAGGGTGGCCGGCGGAGGGACGGGTGGGCGCCGGCGCCGGCGCCACCGTGGGGAAGATCGCCGGCCCGGAGGCGGCCATGCCGGGAGGCGTGGGCGCGTGGGCGGTGGACGCGGGGAGCTGGAGGGTCGGCGCAGTGGCGGTGGTCAATGCCCTGGGCGACGTGCTGGACGGGGCGGGAGCCATCGTGGCAGGCGCGCGAGCGCCGGACGGAACCTTCCTCGACACGGCTGCGCGGGTCCGGAGCGGAGCGGCCCCGACCGGGGAGATGAAGGACATGGTGGCGGGGATGAACACGACGCTGGCCGTGGTGGCCACCGACGCCCCCCTGTCCCGCGTGGACCTGGGGCGCATGTCGCGCACGGCGGCCAACGCGCTGGCCCGGAGGATCTCCCCGGTGCACACCCCGTTCGACGGGGACATGGTGTTCGCCGTGTCCACGGCCACGCAGGTGAGGGAGGTGTCCGCTGCCGAAGTGCTGGCCTTGGGCGTCGCAGCCCAGCACGCCCTGGAGGAGGCCATCACCCGCGCGGTCGTCGGGGAGGACCGGTGAGGCGCCTCGTCCTGTTCGACATCGACGGGACGCTGGTGCTGGGTGGGCCGGCCAAGGGCGCGTTCCGCACAGCGCTGGTCGAGACGTTCGGCACCGCCGGCGACATCGAGGTGCACGACTTCGCCGGCAAGACCGACCCCCAGATCGCCCGGGAGCTCCTGCGAGGAGCCGGGATGGACGACGCCGACATCGAGGCCGGCTTTCCCAGGTTGTGGGACCGGTACCTGCACCACCTCGGGGACCGGCTTCCGGCCCTTCCCATGAGCGTCCTCCCCGGCGTGGCCCGGCTCCTGGAGGAACTCTCGGCCCCCGGGGACGTGGCGCTGGGGCTCCTCACGGGAAACATCGCCCGTGGGGCGGAGCTCAAGCTCCGCTCGGCGGGCCTCTTCGACCACTTCCGCACGGGGAGCTACGGCTCGGACAGCGAGACCCGCAACGACCTCGCTCCCATCGCGCTCCGCCGCGCCCGGGAGACCTGGAACGTTGACTTCGACCCCGGCGACACGTGGGTGGTGGGCGACACTCCCGCCGACATCCACTGCGGTCGGGCCGGAGGCACGAGGACCCTGGGCGTCGCTACGGGCCGCTACGGCACCGGTGCGCTGGCGGCGGTGGGGGCCGATGCGGCGCTGGAGGATCTCACCGACACCGGGCGTGCGGTGGCGCTCCTGCTGGGGTAGCGGCCGGCGCGCCGCCGCCGCACCCCGCACCCCGCACCCCGGTCTTGATCCCCCGTCCGGGCGGGAACATCTTCCCGGCTCGCGACCACTAGGGTTTCCTGGAGCGGCGATCCAGCGGACCGCGTTCACGCAACGGAGGCTCGGAGATGACGAAGTTCTACTGGATCCTCGCTGTCGTGGCCGTCGTCGGCATCGCCACCGTAGGGTACTCGGTGGGGTCGGGGACGATGGGGAAGGCCGCCACGGAGCCGGTGGAGGTGGCGGGGCTGGACAACATGGAGACGCTCGTGTCCATGGCGCAGGGCATCACCAAGGGCGACCCCGACGCCCCCATCACCATCGCCGAGTTCTCCGACTATCAATGCCCGGGGTGCGGGGCCTTCGTGCTCTCGGTGAAGCCCCAGATCGAGCTGAACTACATCCAGAGCGGCAAGGCGAAGTTCGTCTACTACGACTACCCCCTGATCTCCATCCATCCCCACTCGTTCCTGGCGGCGCGCGCGGGCCGGTGCGCCGACGACCAGGGCAAGTTCTGGGAGTTCCAGAACGTCATCTACCGCAACCAGTCCATGTGGGTCACCAAGACCTCGGTCGAGGGCGACTTCGTGGACTACGCCGTGGAGGCGGGCGCCGAGAAGGGGGCCTTCGAGGCGTGCCTGAAGAGCGACGCCCACGCCGACGTCGTGTCCGCCAACCTCAGGCTCGCGGAGGAGCTCGGGATCGAGGGCACGCCGACGGTGATGATCAGCATGGGCCGGGGCATGGCCCGCCGGCTCATGAGCTTCGATTTCGCTTCCATCCAGAGCGCCATCGAGACGCTCATCGCCGAGTCCACGCCCCCCGCCGCGGACTCGGCGGCAGCGGGGAGCTGACGCCCCGGTCCCGCCGGGATCCCCGCCATGAGCGCGCCGTTGGCCCCACCCATGAACCGGATGGTCATCGCCGTCCTGTCCCTTGTGGGGCTCTTCGTCGCGCTGTACCTGCTGGCCAACAAGCTCGGCCTCACCGGGCCCATGATCTGCGGGATCGGGGAGTGCGCCACCGTGCAGGCCAGCAAGTGGTCCATGATCGGTCCCGTGCCGGTTTCGGCCCTGGGCGTGGCCGGGTACGTCGCGCTCCTCGCCGTTTCGCTCCATGGCCTCCAGCCCGCCGGCCTCCGCTCACGGGCGGTGAGCGGCCTCCTCGTGGCCTTTTCCTCCGTGGCCCTGGCGTTCTCCGTCTGGCTGACCTATCTCGAGGCGTTCGTGATCCGGGCCTGGTGCCAGTGGTGCGTGATCTCCGCCATCCTCGTCACCATCATCTTCGTGGCGGCCCTCCGCGAGGTGCGGAGGCTGCGCACAGGGAGCGAAGCATGAGCGAGAAGGGTCGCACGAAGGTCCGCCTCCTCTTCGTGGACGAGGGCTCGTATCACCACGAAGACGTGGAGATCTCCTCCGAAGCGCTGGACGGCTACGCACGGCTGATCGACTGCGTGCGCGAAGACGAGGCCGTGCAGAAGCGGCTGTTCGTGGACGTGGCGCGGATGTGCGCCGCGTGGGTGGTCGAGGAGTAGGGAGCCGGCGGGTGTACCGCCCGGCCGGGCGGAGGACGGGACGCGTCGCCGTGCTCCTCGTGTGCGCTTCCCTGGCTTTGCCGGTGTGCGTGCTGGGTGCCCGGCAGGCCACCTCCGGACCGCTTCCGCATGCGGACACCGTGGAGGCTCCGCTGAACACAGGTGGGATGTGGAGAGGTGGACTCCTGGGGTGGACCGGCGGGTTCCTCGTCGGCGGGATCTCAGGGTACTGGATCGAAGTCGGGACCACGGAGCCCAATGAGTATCAAGGCATCGGCGGCTTCATGCTGGGCGCCTTCACCGGGGCGACCCTCCTCACTCCGATCCTGACCCACGCCAAGGGCGGAGGAGAGGGGCACCTGGGAGTGGGGCTGGCCGCCAGCGCCCTGGCGGGAGCCCTCGGCGTGGCGGTGATCGCCGCGTCGGATGGGCACCTCCTCCTCGTCCTTCCGGTGGGGCAGATCTGGGCGTCGGTGTCGGCGGAGAAGCGGACGGCGGAGCGTCGCCGCGCGCGGCGCTGACCCGGACCTCTCCCCGGATCGTACCCCTCCCACTACCGTTCCGATACCCTCCCACGGCTCCCGTTGGAGGCCAGCCCCGTCTCGTCCACGCGACCTGGAGTCCGTCATGACCAGGAGTCATCGCCGGCGCGCGCGCGTTGCCGTACTGTTGCTCTCTGTCCTTCCCGCCGCTCTTCAGGCGCAGAGTGGCTCCGGGCCGCAGCCGGGCCGCTTCGACTTCGGGAAGATGTGGACCTTCGAGTACCCGCCGGCTGAGCACTTCTCGTCCACGTACGGCTTCTCCGCCACGCCCGAGTGGTTCGAGCGGGCCCGGCTGGCAGCGCTCCGCATTCCCGGGTGCTCGGCCTCCTTCGTCTCCCCCCAGGGACTCGTGGTGACCAACCACCACTGCGCCCGGGGCGCCGTGAGCGCGGCGAGCCGGGAGGGCGAGAACCTGCTGGACAGCGGCTTCTACGCGCGGACCATGGAGGAGGAGCGGCCGCTGGCCGGGGCCTGGGCGGACCAGCTCCTGGCCGCGGTGGACGTCACCGGCGAGATCGACTCCGCGTTGGCGGCGGCGCCCCCGGCGGAGCGCGAGCGCACCCGCGAGCGCGCCCAGGAGCAGATCCAGCGAAGGCTGGCGGCCCAGCACGCCGGCGTGGAGGGGATCCGGGTCCAGTTCGTGCCCCTCTACAACGGCGGGCGCACGTCGGCCTACGTGTTCCGGCGTTTTACGGACATCCGGCTGGTGGCGGCGGCGGAGCTCACGCTGGGCTTCTTCGGCGGAGACCCGGACAACTTCACCTACCCGCGCTATGCCCTGGACTTCGCGTTCTACCGGGTCTACGTGGACGGGAAGCCCTTCCAGACCGCCCACTGGTTCGACTGGGGCGAGGGCGTGAAGGAAGGCGAGCCGGTCTTCGTCATCGGCAACCCCGGGCCCACCAACCGGCTCCAGACCGTGGCACAGCTCGAGTACCAGCGCGACGTGCTCGTGCCCGTGCGCAAGGCGTACTTCGAGACCCGGCTCGCCGCGCTCCGGGAGGCCTACGCCGCCGATCCGGTGCAGGGCGAGCGGGTGGGGCTGCGCAACCAGGCGTTCTCCCTGTCCAACTCGCTGAAGGCGCACGCGGGCCGCCTCAGCGCGCTCAGGGACCCGGAGATCCTCGGGCTGAAGCGCGCGGCGGAGCAGGATCTGGTGGCGAAGCTGGGCGCGGACGCGGGGCTGGGCGCGCGGTTCGGGGGCGTGATCCCGAAGCTCGCGGAGCTGCAGGGGGAGCGCAGGAAGGTGGCCGCCGAGGCGGGCGCCTTCTACAGCCTCGCCAACCCGGCGTCGGACTCCCGCATGATGGTCAGGGCGCTCCAGGCTCTGGCGCTGGTGCGCGCGGCAGAGCCGGGCGCGCCCCCCGTGCCCCCCGACACGCTGGCCGCGCGGCGCGCGGCGCTGGCTGCCATCGAGGACCATCCCGGCGACCTGGAGGAGGAGCTGCTCCGCCTGCGCCTCGCCGACCTGGCGACGTACCTGGGTCCCGACGACGCGCTGGTGGGGGCAGCCCTGGAGGGCCGCTCACCCGAGGGTGCCGCCACGTCGCTCCTGCAGCGCTCCGCATTCTCCAGCCAGGCGCGCACGCGGGAAGCTCTCGCCGGCGGCGGCCTCGACGCTCGGGACCCGGCGGTGGCCCTGGCGGCGCTCATCCTTCCCAGGCTGCGGGCGCTCGAGGAGGCCGAGGCGCGGCTGGCCGCGACCGAGCGGGGGCTGGCCGCCGATCTGGGGCGGGCCCGCTTCGAGGTGTACGGGACGGACGTGGCGCCCGACGCCACGTCGTCGCCGCGCATCACAGACGGCGTGGTCATCCCCTACGAGTACAACGGCACGCTGGCCCCGACCCACACCACGTTCTACGGCGTCTACGACCGGCACTTCGGGCACCTGGGCAACCCGGACTGGGCGCTCCCCGCGCGCTGGGTCCCCGCGCCCGCGGGGCTGGACCTGTCCACGCCGCTCAACTTCATCGCCACGGCGGATACCTACGGGGGCAACTCGGGATCGCCGGCGGTGACGCGGGAACTGGCGCTCGTGGGGCTCAACTTCGACCGGAACATCGAGGGGCTCTCCCGCGACTTCATCTACCTGCCGGCGCGGGGACGGAACATCATGGTGGACGTGCGAGCCATCCGGGAGGCGCTGGAGAAGGTCTACGACGCCGACCGGATCGTAGAGGAGATCGCGGCGGCAAGGGCGGCGCGCAGGTAGCGCGCCGCGCTCCGGGCGGAGGCGGGGCTCAGAGCCCCAACGCTTTCCTGCAGCGCTCCCGCGTCCAGTGGTGCACAGAGGCGGGCGGCCACGAGCCCGCCGCCGCGGCCGCCACCA
>JBFYZE010000253.1:0-3193 GCA_041309665.1 Gemmatimonadales bacterium
GGCGGCCACAGGGGCAGCCAGTCCGACGGCTCGTATCGAGTCTCCTTGTCCCATATTATAGCAGAAGCTGGTTACGGGGGGATGACGGGGAGATGAAGATACATGAACCGCCAAGACGCCAAGGACGCTAAGTGTCAGGGGTCGCCCAAAACCGGCCACGACGGGTCGCTTCAAATTAGGCCACTTTGAACGGAGGCGGGGAAGTCGTTTAGCATCTCCCTACAAAGGAGGTGCTGAATGGCCAACCGCATCAAAGTGGCTAAAGAGCAGGCAATTCTGGAGTTATGGAGGCAGGGGCACTCGCTTCGCCGGATCGCCCGCATGCTGGGGGTCCACCGAGTCACGGTGGCCGGGTATGTGGAGCGGGAGCGGGGGCGGGCAAAACCGGCCATAGCGACCCTCGGCTCGGAAGGGTCTGAATCGCCAGAACGAGGCGATCCGGGCCTCGGAGACGAAGACCCTGTTCGGTCAAACCCGGCCAAGGCGACCCTCGGGTCCACGCCGGTCCCGAGCCAGTGCGAGGCGTTCCGGGAGCTGATTGAGGCCAAGCTGGAGCAGTGTCTGTCGGGCCAGCGCATCTGGCAGGACCTGGTGGCCGACCACGGGTTCCCGGCGTCGTACTCCTCGGTGAAGCGATTCCTGCGGCGTCTGGGGAAGGGGCGCCCGTTGCCCTTCCGGCGGATGGAGTGTCTGCCGGGGGAAGAGGCGCAGGTGGACTTCGGGAAGGGCGCGCCCATCGTGGGGCCGGATGGTCGCCGCCGCTATCCCCATGTGTTCCGCATCGTGCTGAGCCACTCACGCAAGAGCTACAGCGAGGTGGTGTTCCGGCAGACGACGGAGGCGTTCATCCGAGTCCTGGAGAACGCGTTCCACGCGTTCGGCGGGGAGCCGCGGGTGCTGGTGATCGACCAGCTCCGCGCGGCCGTGGCACACCCCGACTGGTTCGACCCCGAGCTGAACCCGAAGGTGGCCGACTTCTGCCGGCACTACGGCGTGGTGATCCTGCCCACCCGGCCCTACACGCCCCGGCACAAGGGGAAGGTCGAACGCGGGATCGCCTACGTCCAGGACAACGGCCTGAAGGGTCACACCTTCGCGAGCCTGGCCGAGGAGAACCGGCACCTGGTGGACTGGGAGAGCCGGGTCGCCGACCACCGCATCCACGGGACGACGCGAAAGCAGGTCAAAGAGGTGTTCGAGAGGGTCGAGCGGCCCGCGCTCCAGCCGCTGCCGCCCGGCCTCTTCCCCGCCTTCCACGAGGCCAAGCGGACGGTTCACAGCGACGGGCACGTCGAGGTGGACAAGGCGTACTACTCGGTGCCGCCCGAGTACCTGGGCCAGGACGTCTGGGTCCGCTGGGACGGCCGGCTGGTGCGCGTGTTCACTCTGCGCTTGGAGCCGATCGCCATCCACGTCCAGACGGACGCCGGCCGCTTCGACACCACTCGCCAGCACATCGCCGCCGAGAAGATCTCGTGCATCGAGCGCGGCGCCACGTGGCTCCTCGCCCGGGCCGCCCGCATCGGGAGTCGCACCGCGGCTTGGGCGCAGGCCGTGCTCGACGCGCGCGGCATCGAGGGTATGCGGGTACTCCAGGGCCTCCTCAGCCTCGTCCGGAACCACTCCGTCTCCGCCCTCGAAGCCGCCTGTGCCGCAGCCCTTTCGCATCAGGTCTTCCGGCTGAGGGGCCTCCGCGCCCTTCTGAAGCAGCCGACCACCCAAGCCCAGTTCCTTGAAGAGCACCGCCTCATCCGGCCGCTCAAGCACTACGGCTGGTTCGTCCGCGTCTCGTTCCGACCCGCAGAAGAGAAGGAGGAAGAGAAGACCGAAGATGCGTTTACCGCTTTCCGTGCCGCCGGCAGGGAAGAAAGAATGGAAAGCCCGGAGGCCCTCCGGGCCTTCCCTGCCGGTCGGCAGCCGGCCGCGGCGCTCGGGTCGCTCGCCAGCGGAGCCCTATCCTCCGGGTCGGCACCCCACAGCCTACCCGAACCACCGACCCCGATCAACCCCCCAGGAGACCTCCCGTAATGAGTGCTGCCCTCACCGACGCCCTGCGACGCCTCCGGCTCTCGGGCCTCGCTCGCACCCTCGACCTCCGGCTCCAAGAGGCCGCCGGCAACCACCTCAGCCACACCGACTTCCTCGAACTCATCCTCGCCGACGAACTCGCCATCCGCGGCGAGCGCCTCATCGCCCGACGCGTCAAGGCCGCCGCCTTCCGCGACCTGAAGACCCTCGACGACTTCGACTGGCGCTTCAACCCCTCCGTCTCCCGCAAAGCCATCTACGATCTCGCCACCTGCCAGTTCATCCGCGACCGTCGGGACATCCTCTTCATCGGCCCCCCCGGCGTGGGGAAATCCCACCTCGCCCAGGCCCTCGGCTACCAGGCTATCAAGCTCGGCCACACCGTCCGCTACACCTCCATCTTCGACCTCGTCCGTGACTTCCTCGAAGACGAAGCCCTGAGGGGCGCTGACCCCATCCTCGCCCGCTACCTCAAGCCCGACCTCCTCCTGATCGACGACATGGGACTCAAGCAACTCCCCAAGCACTCGGGCGAATACCTCTTCGAGATCGTCCTCCGCCGCTACGAGAACCGCTCCACCATCATGACCTCCAACCGCCCCCTCGAAGAATGGGGCAAACTCATCGGCGACGTCCCCGCCGCCACCGCCATCCTCGACCGATTCCTCCACCACGCCGACATCATCGAGATCACCGGCCACAGCTACCGCCTCAAGGACAAAGCCCGCCAGTCCCCCAAAGAGACTTGCAAGAAGGGCAAGGAAACGGTCTAATGACCCACGGCCTCACCTACCTGGACCGGCCTAGTTTGACCCGACCCGATCCGGCCGGGTTTGAAGCGACCCGTGACACCTTGGCCAGACGGAACTCGGCCTTGGCACCTCCCGCAACGAGCATATAGCGCCCGAAGAAGCCGCGGAAGGTGAGGCGCCCCTCCGCGTCGGTCTTCCCCTCGGTCCGAGTGTGCCAGGTCTCACGGATGAGCCTTCTGAGCGCGTCGTACGCGGGCTTGGGGGTCATGTCCTTGCGGAGCAGGCCGCCACCAGGGAGCCAGGAGCCTTCGTCGCAGAGGTCCCACCAGGTGATGCCCCGCATCGCGCGGGATGGGCGAGACAGACGGTGTGGAACTCCGCCGTGCAGTCGGCCTTCTCAGCCGCGATCGTCA
>JBFYZE010000254.1:0-5965 GCA_041309665.1 Gemmatimonadales bacterium
TCGTCGGCGCGCAGCTCCCGCGTGCGGTCGAGGTACCGGACGGAGCCCAGAAGGTGCGACATGTTCTGCGCCGAGTAGGCCACTGCCGAGTCGGCCCAGATGTGCACGCCGTCGCTGCACACGAAGTGGGGACTGCCGACGTAGGTCACACGCCCCGCCCCGGGGATCTCGATCGAGTTCATGTCCCGCGTCCCCGAGCCGAACTGGCAGCCCTCCTGGGCCGCGAGGGCCGGCGCCAAAGTCAGCAGCACTCCGGTGGCCAGGAGCGCCGTGGCAGCGAGCCAGGCGGATACGGAGCGGACACGGGCGCGCGCGAGCACGGGCGGGGGCGTCAGAAGACGATGTTCCCGCCGCCCCGGATGTTCCGGATGACGACGTTCCTGAAGTCCATGTCCGACTGGAAGGCCGTGCCTCGGGTCACGGTGCCGTTGGCCAGGGTCTGCACCGTGGCCGAGTCGCTCCAGATGCGGTCCTCCCCGGGATTGTAGTTGAGCTCGGCGGTCTCGATCCTCCTCCCGTCGGAGAGCACGATGAGCACCACGTTCCCGCGGGCCACCATCCGATCCGTGTTCTCGTCGAGCTCCCCGGCGTCGGCGGTGACGCTCGCCCGCTCGGTGCCGTCGGAGTTGTAGAACACCAGCCGCATCCCCTTGAGCTTCACCGTGGCCGAGTCGAAGAACGCGTAGGCGGTGTCGGCCTGCACCCGGCCCTCGCGCACACCGCTGGCCGTGAGGTACGACACCATCCCGTAGTACACGATGTCCGCCCCGATCCCCTGCACGTCCGCCGACGCCACGGGCGCGTCCATGGCCTCTTCGCAGGCCACGACGAACAGGGGGGCCACCGCCGAGGCGGCCACGAGCGCCAGAAGTCTTTTCATACGACACCCGACCTCATCAGATCGTGCAGGCAGTGGTGGACATCATGGGAGCCGGGTCCAGGGGACAGGTCTCCTCTTCCACCGGGCGATCCAACGCCACCGCGGGGACCCCAAACCTTGAAAGATAGTCTAGAAGCCCCTCCATCTCCGAGGCTCTCCCCTTCGCCGAGGGTCATCGCCGACTCCGCTCGGCGACGTACGCCTCCACCACCCGGTCCAGCTCGCCCCGTGCGGCCAGGAGCCCGTCGCAGAACTCCCGCGCCGCGCCGTGCCCTCCTTCCCTCGTGGTCCGCCAGTCGGCCATGGCAGCCACCTGGGGAACCGCGTTCGCAACCGCCGCCTTCAGCCCCACGAGGCGGAGCGCGGCCACGTCGGGAACGTCGTCGGCGAGCATGGCGACCTCCTCCCACCCGATCCCCAACCGCTCCATCACCTGGCGTATGGCGGGGAGCTTATGCGCCGCGTCGTTCTGGTGGCACTCGATGCCCAACTCCGCCGCCCGCGCCTCGGTGGCGGAAGACACCCGGCCCGAGACGATGACGACGTGCAGCCCCGCCCATTGGAGGAACTTGAGTCCGAGCCCGTCCTGGATGTCGAAGCGCTTCAGCTCGATCGCCTCGCCGCCGGGAAGGCATCCGAGGTAGACGCCGGCGTCGGTGAGGACGCCGTCCACGTCGAACACCACGAGCTTGACGCGGCGCGCCAGCTCGGCGGGGACGGGGCCGCCCGCGGGGACGTTCATGCGCCCGCCGCGGCGGGACCGAGCGCGCGCCGGAGCGCCACCACGTCCTGGAGGAGCGCCGGAAGGCGGTCGAGCGGGAGCATGTTGGCGCCGTCGGAGGGCGCCCGCGACGGGTCGGGATGGGTCTCGACGTAGAGCCCGTCGCACCCCGCCGCCACCGCGGCCCGCACGAGCGTGGGCGTGTGCCGGGGATCGCCGCCGCTGGCGCCGCCGGCCAGCCCCGGCCTCTGCACCGAGTGGGTGCCGTCGAAGAAGGCCGGCGCTCCGCACGCTTCCCTCAGGCGGGCGAAGGAGCGCATGTCCACCACCAGGTCGCCGTACCCCAGGAAGGTGCCCCGCTCGGTGACCACGACGTCCGGGGAGCCGGCGGAGCGGGCCTTGTCGACGGCGTGGGCCATCTCCTCAGGGGCCATCCACTGCCCCTTCTTCACGTTCACCGCCCGTCCCGTGGCCCCGGCCGCGGTGAGCAGGTCGGTCTGGCGGCACAGGAACGCGGGGATCTGGAGGACGTCGGCCACCTCCGCCACCCTGGCGGCCTGCCAGGGCTCGTGGACGTCGGTGAGGACGGGTAGCCCCGTCTCCCCCTTCACACGTTCCAACAGGCGGAGGCCCGCCTCCAGCCCCGGTCCGCGCGGGGCGTCCAGACGGGAGCGGTTCGCCTTGTCGAAGGAGGCCTTGAAGACCACCGGCACCCCCGACGCTCCGGCGAGGCGCGCCAGCTCCCGGGCGACGCGCAAGTTGAGCGCGTCGTCCTCGAGGAGGCAGGGCCCCGCGATGAGCGTGAAGGTCCTGAGCATGGCACGGCGCGCCTCTGGTCAGGCGCCCCGCCGGGCGGCGGCGTGCTGCGCCGCCGCCCCGACGAAGGACGCGAACAGGGGGTGCGGCGCCATGGGCCGGCTCTTCAGCTCGGGATGGAACTGCCCGGCGACGAACCAGGCGTGATGGGTGATCTCGATCATCTCCACGAGGCTGCCGACCGGGGAGGTGCCGCTCACGCTCAGGCCGTGTGACTCGAGGAGCTCCCGGTACTCGTTGTTCACCTCGAACCGGTGCCGGTGGCGCTCGCTGATCTCCCCGGCCCCATAGATCTCCCGGGCCTTCGATCCCTCCTTCAGGCGACAGGGGAAGGCGCCCAGACGCATGGTGCCGCCCTTCGTGGTCACCTGGAGCTGCGAGTCCAGGAGGCAGATGACCGGATCGTGCGTCTCAGCGGCGAACTCGGAGGAATGGGAGTCCTCCAGACCGCAAACGTTACGGGCGAACTCCACCACGGCGCACTGCAGCCCGAGGCAGATCCCGAAGAACGGGAGCTGGTTCTCGCGGGCGTGGCGGATGGCGGAGAGCATCCCCTCGACGCCGCGGGGGCCGAAGCCGCCGGGAATGAGGAGGCCGTCGTAGTCCCGCAGGATGTCCACACCCCTGCCCTGCTCGAACTGCTCCGAGGAGAGCCAGTCGGTGCGCACCTTCACGTCGTGGGCGATGCCGCCGTGAATGAGCGCCTCCTGAATGGACTTGTACGAGTCCACGAGGTTCGTGTACTTCCCCACCACGGCGATGCGGACCTCGCCCGAGGACGGCGCCAGGATCCGGTTCACCATGCGCGTCCAGGGCCCAAGGTCGGGCTCCGGGGCATGGAGCCCGAGCCGCTTCAGGATCACCTCGTCGAGCTTCTGCTCCCGGAACGAGAGCGGTACCTGGTAGATGGTCTCCATGTCCAGGGCCTCGATGACGCCTTCGAGGTCCACGTTCGTGAACAGCGAGATCTTCCGCTTGAGGTCGTCCGACAGGTGGTGCTCGGTCCGGCAGATCACGACGTGGGGCTGGATCCCGATCTCCATGAGCTCCCTAACCGAGTGCTGGGTCGGCTTGGTCTTGAGCTCACCGGCGGCCGCGATGAAGGGGACCAGGGTGAGGTGGACGAAGATCGCGTTCTCCTTGCCCACATCGACGCGGAACTGGCGGATGGCCTCCAGGAAGGGCAGCGACTCGATGTCGCCCACGGTGCCGCCGATCTCGGTGATCACCACGTCGTGGTCGGGAGCCAGCCGCCGGATGTTCGTCTTGATCTCGTCGGTGATGTGGGGGATGACCTGGACGGTGGACCCCAGGTAGTCGCCCCTGCGCTCCTTGGAGATGACGGTCTGATAGACGCGGCCGGTGGTGATGTTGTTGGCCTGGGACAGGGATGCGTCGATGAAGCGCTGGTAGTGCCCCAGGTCCAGGTCGGTCTCCGCGCCGTCGTCGGTGACGAACACCTCCCCGTGCTGGAAGGGGGAGAGCGTTCCCGGATCGACGTTGATGTAGGGATCGAACTTCTGGAGCGTGACCCTCAGCCCGCGCTCCTTGAGGAGCCGCCCGATGGACGCGGCGGCGATCCCTTTGCCCAGCGAGGACACCACTCCGCCGGTGACGAAGATGTACTTGGTGGGCTGCTTCTTGATGTCCGTCATGGTCCCCACGTCAGGCTGAGGTCGTCACACCGATCTGGCTGAGCTTCTCTTCCATCCGTGCTGCGTCCGCCGGCGTGTCCACCCCCGGGTCGGCCGCCCCTACCACCGCCACGCCCATGCGCAGCCCGGCCTCCAGCGGCCGGAGCTGCTCCAGCGATTCCAGGCGCTCCAGGGGCGACGGCGCGAGCGCCACCCAGTCCTCCAGGGCCGCACGGGTGTAGGCATAGATCCCGATGTGGCGCAGGAACGGCTCCCGGCCTAGCTCGTCGCGGGTGGGCTTGTCGTCCCGCTTGTACGGGATGGGCGAGCGGCTGAAGTAGAGAGCCCTCCCGCTGGCGGCCCGCACCACCTTCACAACCGAGGGGTCCTTGCGGGCATCGTCCTCCAGGAGAGGCGTTGCGCACGTCCCCAGGTCCCAGCCCCCCTCCCGGACCAGGTCGATGGCCGAGCGCAGGTGGGCCTCCTGGAGGAGCGGCTCGTCCCCCTGGATGTTGACCACCAGCGGGTACCCCTCGTATTCGGGGCGTCTCGCCACTTCGGCCACCCGGTCGGTTCCCGATGGGTGGTCGGGCCGCGTCATCTCCACGGGAGCCCCCAGGGCGCGGCACACCTCCGCCACCTCCTCCGAGTCCGTCGCCACCAGGACGAAATCCAGCACGGACATGGCCTCGACCCGGCGCCACACCCACTCGATCAGGGGTCTGCCGCGGATGGGGTAGAGGGGTTTTCGGGGGAGGCGGGTGGAGGCGAGCCGGGCGGGGACGATTCCCAGGACCTGGCCGCTCAAGAGGCCCTCGCGGGGCCGGAGGCGCGTGAAATCCATGCAATTTTCACGCCACGGAAGGTACGTCCCGTGTGGGGGGAGGGTCAACGGCGCGCCGCGCGGTCCGGGGCGCCCTCACCCCGGCGACGACTCCCCGGCGGGTCCCCGGGGAAGCCCGTCAAAGGCGCAGGAAGTTGGCCAGGAGCGCCTTGCCGTGCTCGCTGAAGAGCGATTCCGGGTGGAACTGCACCCCCCAGAGGGGAAGGGTACGATGACGCATCGCCTGGATCTCCCCCTCGTCGGCGGGGTCGGTGCTCCAAGCGATCGGCTCCAGCCCGGCGGGGAGCACGGAGGCGTCGGTGACGAGCGAGTGATATCGGGCCACGGTGAAGGGCGACGGGATCCCGCCGAAGAGGGAACTCCCGTCGTGTCGCACGCTGGCGGTCTTGCCGTGCATGAGGCGCCTGGCCCGCACCGTTCTCCCCCCGAACGCCTCGCCCAGGCTCTGGTGCCCGAGGCAGACGCCCAGCATCGGCACGCCCAGGGCCCCGAAGACCCGGAACGCCTCCACGCTCACCCCCGCCTGGGCCGGGGCGCAAGGCCCCGGCGAGACCACGACCCGCTCGGGCCGGAGGGCGGCCAGCTCGGAGACGGGGTGCTCGTCGTTGCGAACCACACGAGGGTCCGCCCCCAGGTCGCCCAGGAACTGGACGAGGTTGTAGGTGAAGGAATCGTAGTTGTCGATGACGAGAAGCATGCCCGGGAATGTAGCCTGGCGCGCGCTCCTGGGTATCTTCCCTGGGATCCGTCACCCGAGGAGGGCCGTGTACACCCGCTGCCTGGTCTGCTCCACCCCCTTCGAGCCCAACGAGACGCTGGCCCAGGTCCCCCTGGGACGGCGCCTGGCGTTCGACCCGGCCCGGGGGCGGCTCTGGGCGGTGTGCCGTACCTGCAAGCGGTGGTCGCTGGTGCCGCTCGAGGAGCGGTGGGAGGCGCTGGAGGAGCTGGAGCGGGTCACACGCGACCGGGCCCGGCTCCTCTCCAAGACGGACAACATCGCCCTGCTCCGCAGCGGGAACCTGGACATCGTGCGCGTGGGGAACGCCGACCTCACCGAGGAGGCCTGGTGG
>JBFYZE010000255.1:0-4357 GCA_041309665.1 Gemmatimonadales bacterium
GGGCAATTTCGACATCCAGGCGTACCAGTCGCTCCTCGCCCAGCTCCCCCAGGACCAGCTCCTGCTCCTGGAGTCCTACTACCGGGACGCCATTCCCAGGGGCAAGCTGCTGCGGCAGGTCGCCTCCGGTATCTACCTCTCCGACGCCGAGCTCTGGCAGCAGTGGCGTGACCAGAGCGAGGCGGTGCAGATCCAGTACCTCCCGCTGGACCCGGGCACGCGCTATCCGGATGCGGACGTCCCCGTGGAACGGTCCGAGGTGGAAGCCTACTACCGCGACCACCAGGACGAGTTCGAGATGCCGGCCCGGGCCACCGTGAAGGCCGTGGTCCTGGAGAAGACGCCCACCGCCGGCGACACGGTTGCGGCGCTGGAGCGGGTGCTGAGGGTGCGCCAGGAGATCCTCGACGGCGGGGACTTCGCCGCCATCGCGGCCCGCGAGTCCTCGGACTCGGTGTCGGCGCGGGCGGGCGGTAGCCTGGGCACCTTCGGAAAGGGGATGATGGTGGCCGCCTTCGACTCGGCGATGTTCGCAGCCCGCGTCGGGCAGATCGGCGAGCCGGTGAAGACGTCCTTCGGCTGGCATGTCTTCGAGGTCCAGGAGCGCTGGGCGGCCGACAGCGTCCGCGCCCGCCACATCCTCATCCCCGTCGAGCGCACCGACTCGAGCGAGGTCCACCTCCTCACGCTGGCCGACTCCCTCGAGGAGATGGGGCTCTCCCTCTCGCTCGACGAGGCCGCGGCGGCGTTGGGCCTGAGCACGACCACGGCCGACATCACGAGCGGCTTCCCCTTCCTCGCCAGCGCAGGCCAGATCGGCGAGGGCGCGGACTGGGCCCTGGAGGAGGCCGCCCCCGGGGAGGTCAGCCCGGTCTTCGAGAACCCCCAGGCCTTCTACGCCCTGGAGCTCGTCAGCTCCGAGCCCGCCGGCATCCTTCCCCTCGCCGAGGCGGCGCCTGCCATCGAATCCCAGCTCCGCTTCGAGAAGAAGCTCGAGAGGGCGAAGGAAGAGGGACGGCAGATCGCAGGCAGGGTCAAGGCCGGCGAGTCCCTGGCCGGCGTGGCGTCCGCGCTGGGCCTGGAGCTCCGTCCCGCCGGGCCGATCACCCGCAACGACTTCGTCCCGGGGATGGGCCGCCAGAATGCCGCCATCGGTGCGGCCTTCGCCCTCCAGCCCGGCCAGGTGAGCGACGCGGTGGCCACGCCTACCGGCGTGTTCGTCATCGAGGTGGTGGGCCGCGTGGACGCTGACTCCCTCACCTGGGCGACGCAGAAGGAGGACCAGCGCAGCGGGATGATGAACATGCTGCAGCAGCAGCGCCTGCAGGAGTGGATCGAGGCGCTGCGCGCCTCCGCGAAGATCGTGGACCGGCGCGACGAGGTGCTCCGCCCCGCGTCGGACACCACGGCAATCCCGCTCTACTGACGGTCACGCTCCCGGAAGCGGGAGCGGAAGCGAAAACGCAGGGCCGGGACGCCGATGGCGTCCCGGCCCTTTCGCTTTGCGGGCCGCGCACTCGACTGGTCACGCTCCCTGGTCGCCGCGCGGATGCGCCGGCCGCGTCAGCTCGCGCCCGAACTCCCGTTCCCGTCACCCAGGCGGCGGGGCTCCCTGTCCTCCTCGGTCGGAGGGGGCACGGTCCGGTGCGTGGTGTCGTCCGGCTTCTTGATCTCGTGCTCGATCTCGCGCATCGAGCTCTTGAACTCCCGGATCCCCTTCCCCAGCGACGACCCGATCTCGGGCAGACGCTTGGCCCCGAAGAGGAGCAGCACGATGAGGAAGATGAAGATCATCTCCCCCATTCCGAAGCCGCCGATGCCCATGGTTCAAAGCCTCCGTGCGGTACCCGGGGGGTCCCGCGGGTTCGAGTGCGTGCCTCAGATCCAGGAGCGCGCGATGAGGGCGACGATGCCGATTCCCACCAGCGACAGCACGTTCAGCGTGAGCGTGAGGGGCCCCACGGTGAGGGCCACCGCCACCAGGTCGATGGAGAACGGCCCGATGGCCGCCGCGACCGACGTGGTGAGGAACTCCCTCGCGGCGCTGTCGGGGAGGAACATCTCCGAGAGCTTGGTGAAGAGCCCTCCGAGGAAGAGCCCCGTCACCAGGGTCCACATCAGACGGACAAGGCCCCGCCTACGGGTGTCAACGAGCATACCGGTCCAGGGGCTCAGGGGTTCCTCCCGCCAGGTGTCCCACGCGGGCGCCGCTCACGGTCAGCGGCTCCGGTCCACGGCATACGACACGGCATCCCGGAGGGCTTCACACGCCTCGCCCGGGGGGAGCGCGGCCAAGGCATCCTCGGCCAGATCTGCGTAGTGACGCGCCCGGATGCGGGCGTACTCCAGCCCGCCCCGCCGGGCCACGATGCCGACGACGCGGCCGATCTGGTCGTCGGTCGGCTCGTCCCGGGTGAAGAACTCCCGGATCTCCAGCGCCTCCGCCGGCGTGGCATGGGGCAAGGCCCCGACCAGGGGAAGCGTCACCTTG
Organism: Gemmatimonadales bacterium; assembly: GCA_041309665.1. GTDB lineage: Bacteria > Gemmatimonadota > Gemmatimonadetes > Longimicrobiales > Gaopeijiaceae > SZUA-318. The sequence goes on from JBFYZE010000255.1 coordinate 2,492, forward strand.
CGCTCGCGCAGGTCGTGGCCGGTAGGCTTGCCCGTCTCCTCCTCCGTCCCCGTGTAGTCCAGGAGGTCGTCGGCGATCTGGAACGCCATCCCGAGGTTGTGGCCGAAGCGAGCCAGCGCCTTCCTGTGCTCGCGGGCGCCGGCCAGGCTCCCCATCTCGCATGACGCACCCATGAGCGAGGCGGTCTTGGCGGCGATGAGCCTGTAGTAGTCCTGCTCGGTGAAGCCCAGCGCGTCGTAGGACGTGAGCTGGCGCATCTCGCCCACGCTCATGTCGTTGGCCGCCAGGGCGAGCACGTCCAACGCATCCGGGTTGCGCAGGCGGGACAGCTCGATGATGCCCTTGGAGTAGAGGTAGTCGCCCATGATGATGGCCACCTGGTGCGTCCAAAGGGCGTTCACCGTGGGCATCCCGCGGCGCAGCACCGAGTGGTCCACGGCGTCGTCGTGGACGAGGGTGGCCAGATGCACGAGCTCCACCACCGCCGCCAGCGTGAGCGCCTGCTCCGAGGGCTTGCCGCCGACCCTGTTGGCCAGCAGCAGCAGGGTGGGACGGAGGAGCTTCCCCTGCATGAACAGGAGGTGGTGGTTCACCTCCTCGATGAGGGGGAAGTCGGAGAGGACGATGCGCCGGATCTCCATGCCCACGCGCTCCACCTCGGCTCGCACGGGCGCCTGGATGGACGCCAGCGTCGGCGGCGCGCCCCGGACGGCCTGGCTCACGCTGCGATCCGGGGTGGGAGACACGGGACGGGACGGGGCACGTGGTGGGAAGACGGACGCTACCGGAGCGCCCGCAGGCGCTCCGTCACGTCGGCGAAGTTGATGTCGAGGGAGAAGACCCTGTCGTAGAACTCCACGGCCCCTTCCCGGTTCCCCTGGGTCTCGTACGCACGGCCCAGGTAGTAGTAGATGGCGATGAGCTCGTCCTCGATCTCGAACGGCGCCTCCAGCGCCCGCTCGAGGGTGCGCACGGCGGCCTCGGTCTTGCCCATCTCGATGAACGTCTGCCCGAGGACCTCGTAGGTCGGCAGGTGGGACGAGGACGCCCGCAGCGCCTGCTGGAACTCGGCCACCGCCTCGTCCAGGAGGCCCATCTCCTTGTAGGCGGTGCCCAGGTCGTAATGGGCGCGCACGTCGTCGGCTTCCAGGTTCTGGGAGACCTTCTCCTTGAACTGCGACAGCATCCTGGCGAAGTCCGCCTGGTCGTCGCCGCTGGGCTCCTCGTAGGCCACCGTGAAGCGCGTGGTCTTCTCCTCCTCGTCCCCGAGGATGAGGGCGCCCAGGTCCACGTAGTCCTGGTGGGCAGCCACCTCCCGCACGGGCTTGCTGGCCACCGGCGCCTGCCCCAGCGCGGACTTGGCGGCGGCGTTCTCGGGGTCGAACTGGAGCACCTGCTGGTAGGCGGCCTTGGCGCGGGCGCCCTGCCCGGTGCGCTGGAGCGTGTCGCCCAGCCCGAGGAAGGCCTCGACCATGATGCGCTCGTCGCCCGACTGGTAGGCAAGCTCGACCATTCGCTGGCGCAGCTCGATGTCGTCGGGGCGCCCCGCGATGGCGCCGCGCACCCCTTCCACCGTCGGCTCCTCGGACGGGCGGACGGGCTCGGGCTCCCGCCGGGTCTCGGCGGCAGCCTCCTCCATCGCGCGCTCGAGGGCCTCCGCGGGCCGTCCGACGGGCGCCGGAGGTGCCACCGTCTCCCCGAAGCCCGAGGTGGGGAGCGGTGCGGCCTCTTCCTCCTCCAGCCCGAAGGTGGGGAGCGGTGCGGCCTCTTCCTCCTCCAGCCCGAAGGTGGGGAGCGGCGCGGCCTCCTCCTCCTCCAGCCCGAAGGTGGGGAGCGGCGCGGCCTCCTCCTCCAGCCCGAAGGTGG
>JBFYZE010000256.1:0-3929 GCA_041309665.1 Gemmatimonadales bacterium
CCGAGGAAGAGGCAGGACTTGTACAGCGAGTGGTTCAGCGCGTGGAAGATGCCGCCCAGCAGCCCGAGGGCCGCCAGGAAGGGATCCGTGGGGAGGAGCACGAGTCCAATGCCGATGGCAAGGAACATGTACCCCACCTGCCCGATCACGTGGAACGACATGAGCCGCTTCACGTCGTCCTGCTTCAGCGCCATGAGCGTGCCGACGAAGAGGCTTCCCAGGCCGGCGGCGGCGATGACCCACCCCCACACCACCGTCGCGCCCGACAGCGGGAGGAAGACGAGGAAGGCCCGGAGCAGGCCGTAGACGCCCAGCTTCCCCATTGCGCCGCCGAAGAAGGCCGTGGCGCCGCCGGGGGCTGCCGGATACGCGTCCGGGAGCCAGCTCCCCATCGGGAGGATCCCGGACTTGGTGGCGAAGCCGAGGAAGAGGAGGAGGAGCGCCAGGTGGGCCACGGCCGGGCGGGTCTCGAGGAGCTGCCCCAGGGCATCCCGGAGCGCCCCGAAGTGGAAGGAGCCGGAGACCCGCCACAGGATCAGGCCCGCGGCGAGCATGGCCAGCGCCGCGCCCTGGTTGACCACGAAGTACTTGAGTCCCGCCCTCTGGCAGGCCGGATTCTCCTTCTCGAAGACGACGAGGAAGAAGGAGGTCAGCGTCATGACCTCCCAGAAGACGAGGAAGAAGAAGAAGTCGGAGGTCACCACCACCCCGATGATCCCCGCGAAGAGGAGCAGGAGCACCGGGTAGTACCTGGCCACGCCGTCGGCGACGAAGCGTGTCATGTACTCCACGGAGAAGAGCGTGGTGAGCAGGGCGATGGTGCCGACGATGGCCAGGAAGACGGCACTCAGCGGATCCACGTGGACCGTGAGCGCGGCGCCGAGGGCCGGGATGCTCAGCAGGGTGGCCTCCGGGTCCGGCCCGGCCAACAGCGTCCGCACGGCGGCGAGCCAGACGAGCACGCCCGAGGCGCCGACCGCGGCCACGGCGGCCCACCCGGCGGTCCGGCGGTTCCCCGCCAGGGCCAGGGACACGACAGCGCCGGCGACGAGGAGGAGAACCGCCAACTCAAGGAGGAAGACGGTGGTCACGGCCTCACCCTCCGATCATGTTCACGAGGGGGATCCCGACCAGGGGGACCAGGAGGGATCCTGCCACCAGCGCCACCAGGGTCCACTTCATGGTCCCGGGCGGGTCCTCGGCCCCCAGGGCCGGCTCCGTCGGCGCCCCGAAGAAGACCTTCTGGCCCACATGGAGCATCCACCCGAACGCCACCAGGCTCTCGGCCAGCAACAGGACCAGGATCGTGGGGCCCAGGGGACCCGGGATGCTCATCGCCCCGGCCAGGATCATGAACTTGCTCCAGAAGCAGGAGAACGGAGGGATCCCCGTGACCGCCAGGACGCCCACGAAGAACGCCGTGGCCGTGAGCGGCATGCTCTTCGCCAGTCCCCCGAGGGCTGATATGCTGCGTGTGCCGGTGGCGTAGGCCACCGCGCCGGCGCACATGAAGAGCGTGGCCTTCCCGAAGCCGTGGCACAGGATGTGGAGCACGCCGCCCTGGAAGCCCACCTGCGAGCCCATGGCCCCCATGGCGACGCCCAGGAGCACGTAGCCCAGGTGGGCGATGGTGGAGTAGGCCAGGAGCCGCTTCAGGTCGTCCTGGACGAAGTAGAAGGACAGCGCCACCAGCACGGTCACCAGCGCCATGACCGCCATGACCGCGCCCAGCTCCGGGGGCATGGCCCAGCCTCCGCTCACCGCCCGCGCCATGAGGAACACCCCGGCCTTCACCATCGAGGCGGCGTGGAGGTAGGCGCTGATCGGGGTGGGCGCCTCCATGGCGTCGGGAAGCCAGGTGTGGAAGGGGAGCTGGGCCGCCTTGGCCCAGGCCGCCACCATGAGGAACCCGTAGACCCAGTACCGGAGACTCCCGTCCAGGCGGGACGGCGCGTCGAAGTCGAAGGACCCGGTCCTGGCGAAGAGGATCAGGATCGCCAGGAGGAAGAAGAGCCCGCCGGAGTGGGTCATGAGCAGGGCCTTGAACCCCGCCCGCAGGCTCTTCTCGCTCCGGTAGTAGGATATGAGGGCCCAGGAGCAGACCGTGGTGAGCTCCCAGAAGACGAAGAGCTGGAGGAAGTTGGGAGCCAGCGCCACCCCGGCCATGCTGGCCAGGAAGGCCAGGAGCCAGAAGTAGTAGCTCGCCTGGCCTTCGGGGCCCACGGCGTGGTCCCGGTTCCCCTCCCGGAGGTAGCTGGTGGAGTACAGCACCGTCAGGAAGCCGATGACGGTGACCACCAGGAGGAGCACGGCGGCGAGGGGGTCGAGGAGGACGCCGAACAGCCCCGATCCGGACGTGCCCGGGAGCCATGCCATGTCGAACAGAGCCGCCCGGTTCCCGCCGCCCAGGGTCGCCCACCCCGCCCAGACGGCCCAGCAGGCCATCAGCGCCGCGACCAGGGATACCGCCACGGCGGTGCCGCGCACGGCCCTGGGGGCGAGGAAGCGGGTGGATGCCGCTCCCAGGACCGGGAGCACGATCACCATCGCCAGCGCTGCCGTCAGCATGCGGCGGCCTCCCTGTGCAGGGCCGAGGCCAGGATGTCACCGAGGTGCCGGGCTGCCTCCTGGACCTCGGGGCTCATCGGCTCACCCCACTCCAGGGAGCGGGGCTGGATGGCCAGGAGGAGGACGTCGGCACCCGTCTCTCGACGCAGGAACTTGGAAAGGAGGGCGAGGGGCGTGCGGTGGGTGAACGTCGCTCCCCCCCGGAGGTCCTCCGGCTCCAGGAGGGACGCCGAGCCCGGCTCCGCGCCCATGTCGACCGCGTCCACCATGAGCACGGCGTCGGGGCGGACCGCGACGGCGGGGCCCAGCCAGCTCTCCGGCACCTCTCCCGCCATGAGGACGGTCACGGTGCGGTCGTCGGGGAGGTCGCCGCCGGGGAGGGCCTCGGCGAGGAGCCCGGCCACGAGGAGGCCGGCCCCGTCGTCCCCCCGGTCGGGGTTCCCGATTCCCATCACCACCACGCGTCCCACGAGACGGGCGCGGAGATCATCGGCGAGCGTCGCCGAGGTCGGGGAGGGGTCCTCTGTGCGGGGGAGGCTCATTCCCACATCTCCTTGATCTCCCGGAAGGAGAACACCGGCCCGTCCCGGCAAAGGTAGATGTGGCCCACGCAGCAGTGGTTACACTTGCCCACGCCGCACTGCATCATGCGCTCGAGGGTGGAGATCACCCGGTCCTCGGCGAACCCCCTCATGAGCAGGTCCTGCACCACGAACTTGATCATGATGGGGGGGCCGCAGACGTAGGCCGTGGTGGACGCGGGGGCGAGCTCCACCTTGTCGAAGAGGGTGGGGACCATGCCCACGTTCCCGGTCCACCCCGCCTCGCCCCGGTCCACGGTCAGCCTGAGCTCGACGTCGTGGCGCTCCTCCCACTCCTTCAGCTCGTCCTTGTAGACCAGATCGGACGGGGTCCGGGCGCCGTACAGGATGGTCACGCGGCCGAACCGCTCCCGCTGGTCGAGGACGTTCCAGATCAGCCCCCGCAGCGGGGGGAGCCCGATCCCTCCCGCCACGAAGAGCAGATCCTTGCCCACCGCGTCCTCGACGTCGAACCCGTTCCCGCAGGGGCCCCTGAGCCCCACCTCGTCGCCGGGACCCAGGGTGTGGAGCGCGTCGGTGAGGCGGCCGCACCGGCGGACCGTCACCTCCACCGTCTCCTTGCGCGTGGGGCTGGAGGCGAGGCAGAAGGGCGCCTCCCCGACGCCGAAGACCGAAAGCTCCAGGAACTGGCCGGGCTTGAAGGAGAAGCGCTCCTGCTCGGACTCGTCGCGCAGGCGCAGGGCGAAGGTCCGGGTGTCAGGGGTCTCGCTCCGGTCGCCGACGATGGTGGCGACGCTGGGGATGAGCAGCTCGTTCATG
>JBFYZE010000257.1:0-6846 GCA_041309665.1 Gemmatimonadales bacterium
CCGTCGCCGGCGAGAACGCCCGGGCGCTCGGGCTCCGGGAGCGGCTGGACCTGAGGGAGGGCCCGCTCTTCTCCTCCGTGGCGTCGGGCGAGAGCTTCGATGTGGTGGTTTCGAACCCGCCGTACGTGGCCGAGGCCGAGGCGGCGACCCTGGAGCCCGAGGTCGGGGTATGGGAGCCGCCCGGCGCGCTCTTCGCCGGGCCCGACGGGCTGGCCGTGCTCAGGGCGCTGGTGGCCGAGGGAGGCGCTCACCTGGCGGGCGGCGGGCTCCTGGCCCTGGAGGTGGGCGCGGGGCAGGCCGGGCCGGTGGTGGCCGGCATCGAGGCGGCGGGCGACTTCGACGACGTGCGGGTCCGCAGGGACCTGGCAGGACGGGAGCGGGTCGTGCTGGCGCGTCGCGCCGGGGCACGGCCCAACGGAGACTGAACTCACCCTTGGGGGACCGAATGGCGGGGATCTACGACATGGCGAAGGACCTGGGCGCGGCGCTGGCGCGCACCGACGAGTACCAGGCGCTCAAGCGGGCCGGCGACGCCGCGGACCAGGACCGGGAGCTGGTGGAGCTCCGGAACACGCTCCGGGGGATCGAGGAGCGGATCGAGGCCTCGCTGCGGTCGGGGCACGAGCCCGACGAGGAGACCGCCCGCTCCTACCAGGAGGCGGCCGAGGAGCTCCAGGCCAAGCCCGCCTTCCAGCGCTTCGTGGCCGCGCAGGCCAACTTCGACAAGATCATGTACAAGGTGAACGAGACGATGGCCCGCGGCCTGCAGGAAGGCGCGGCCAGCCGGATCATCCTCTCTTCTTGACGTGGGGCCGAAAAGGCCCTCTTTCATCTAATCCTGACTCACTCCTCCACGGGGGAACATCGTGAAGCAGCCAACTGAGATCCGTCCTGCCACCGGCAAGCTCGGCGTCCTCCTTCCCGGCTTCGGCGCCGTGGCCACGACCTTCGTGGCGGGCGTCGAGGCGGCTCGCCGCGGCATCGCCAAGCCGGTGGGCAGCTTGACCCAGATGGCCACGATCCGCCTGGGCAAGCGCACCGACGGCCGGTCTCCGCTCATCAAGGACTTCATCCCGCTCGCGGGTCTCGACGACCTGGTGTTCGGGGCGTGGGACCCCATTGCCGACGACGGCTACCAGAGCGCGGTGAGGGCCGGCGTGCTCCACAAGGAGCATCACCTGGACCCCATCAAGGACTTCCTCTCGGGCATCAAGCCCATGCCGGCCGCCTTCGACCACGCCTACGTGAAGAAGCTCGACGGGCCCAACAAGAAGAAGGCCGCCACCAAGAAGGAGCTGGCCGAGGCCATCCGCGCCGACATCCGGAAGTTCAAGGAGGACAACGGATGTGATCGGCTGGTGATGGTGTGGTGCGGCTCCACCGAGATCTACATCGCGCCCAGCGCCGTCCATCAGAGCCTGGACGCGTTCGAGAAGGGGATGGCGGCCAACGATCCCGCCATCGCGCCGAGCCAGCTCTACGCGTACGCGGCCATCATGGAGGGGATCCCCTACGCCAACGGCGCGCCCAACCTGTCCGCCGACTTCCCCGCGCTCGAGCAGCTGGCCATCGACCGGGGCGTGCCCATCGCGGGCAAGGACTTCAAGACCGGCCAGACGCTGCTCAAGACGGTGCTGGCGCCCGCCTTCAAGGCGCGCATGCTGGGCCTGAACGGGTGGTTCTCGACGAACATCCTGGGCAACCGTGACGGCGAGGTGCTGGACGACCCCGAGTCGTTCAAGACCAAGGAGGTGTCGAAGCTGGGCGTGCTGGAGCACATCCTCCAGCCCAAGATGTACCCCGAGCTCTACGACCACATGTACCACAAGGTGCGGATCAACTACTACCCGCCCCGTGGGGACAACAAGGAGGGCTGGGACAACATCGACATCTTCGGGTGGATGGGCTACGAGATGCAGATCAAGGTGGATTTCCTCTGCCGCGACTCCATCCTGGCCGCACCCATCGTCCTGGACCTCACGCTCTTCATGGACCTGGCGAGCCGCGCGGGCATGAAGGGGATCCAGGAGTGGCTCTCGTTCTACTGGAAGAGCCCGCACACCGCGCCGGGCCTCTACCCCGAGCACGATCTGTTCATCCAGCAGACCAAGATGAAGAACACGCTGCGCTGGATGATGGGCGAGGAGCAGATCACGCACCTCGGCGTCGAGTACTACGAGTAGGGAATGACGCGAGGACGCTTCATCGTTCTGGAGGGCGGGGAGGGTGCGGGCAAGAGCACCCAAGCCGCCCTCCTCTCTGCCTGGCTCACGGCAGCGGGGGTCCGCCACCGGGTGGCGCGGGAGCCCGGTGGCACGCCCGTGGGGGAGGCAGTGCGCTCGGTGGTCCTGGGGCGCACCGACCTGGACATTCCCCCCGAGTCGGAGCTCTTCCTCATCCTCGCGGCCCGCGCGGCCTTCGTGCGGGACGTGGTGCGCCCGGCGCTGGAGGCCGGGGAGGTGGTGGTGGCGGATCGCTTCGCCCTCTCCACGCTCGCCTACCAGGGCTACGGGAGGGGGCTGGACCTGGCGGACGTGCGCCATGCGGTGACGCTGGCCACCGGGGGCCTGGAGCCGGACCTGTACGTGGTCCTGGACGTCCCCGTCGCCCTGGGGGCGGAGCGCCAGCGCCACGGCCTGAAGCGTCCGGATCGCATCGAGGGGGAGGGCGACGCCTTCCTGCGCAGAGTCCGGGACGGGTATCTTGAGTTGGCGGAACGGGAAGGGCATGTGCGCGTATTATCCGGGGAAGGCGCCCCGGAGGAGGTCCATGCGCGCATCCGGCGGCTCCTGGCCTCCGAGATGCCCGAGGCCTTTCCGGCCTCCCTGGGCTAGCCGGTCGCGGAGAGGATGAGCATGCGGAGAAGCTGGGCAGCGCCCCTGGTCGTGTTCGTCGCTGCGGTGATCGGGGGAGGATGGCTCCTCCAGGAGGGCGTGGACCGCGGCGAGGACGTCTACGCCAAGGTCCGCCTCTTCCAGGAGGTGCTCGACCGGGTGGGGTCGAGCTTCGTGGACTCGGTGGAGACCGCGAAGCTGTATGACTCCGCCATCGAGGGCGTGCTGGAGGAGCTGAACGACCCCTACTCGTCGTTCCTGGCCGCGTCGGACTTCGAGAACCTCCGCATCCAGGGGATCGAGGGCGACTACGGCGGCGTCGGGCTCGAGGTGATCGAGCGCAACGGATGGGTGACCGTCGTGAGCCCCATGCCGGGCACCCCCGGGGCGCGGGCGGGGATCAGGCCCGGCGACCAGTTCTACGAGATCGAGGGGATCGCGGCGGACACCCTCGAGGTGGACCAGGCGGTTGTCCTCCTCCGGGGCAAGCCGGGCACGCCGGTGTCGGTGAAGATGCTCCGCCCCGGCGTGGACGAGCCCATTCCCTTCACCCTGACCCGCGAGAAGATCCAGCTCCACGCCGTCCCCTTCGCCGTCATGCTGGAGGACGGGATCGGCTACGTGCCGCTGCAGAGCGTTCTCGAGTCGGCCTCGGCAGAGGTGAGCGCAGCGCTCGACTCGCTGAAGGGCGAGGGGATGGAGCGGCTGGTGCTGGACCTGCGCGGCAACCCGGGCGGCGTCCTGGACCAGGGCATCGAGGTGTCGGACCTCTTTCTGTCGCCGGGGAGCGCCATCGTGGAGACACGGGGGCGGCAGGCCGACCAGAACTCGGTCTACAAGGCGTCCAAGCCCGACCGCTACCCGGGGCTCACCATCGTGGTGCTCGTGGACGGCACCAGCGCTTCGGCTTCGGAGATCGTCGCCGGCGCGCTCCAGGACAACGACCGGGCGCTCATCGTGGGCGAGAGCACCTTCGGCAAGGGGATGGTGCAGAGCCTCTACCGGCTCTCCGGGGGGAACGTGCTCCGCCTCACCACCGCCCGCTGGTACACGCCGGTGGGGCGCTCCATCAACAAGGACCCGGACGTGCGCTTCCACGCAGACGGCGCGGAGGCGCTGGCGCTCTCGGGGCAGTTCACCCTGGGCCCGGACACGGCGGGGCGGCCCACCCACGCCTCGGTGGGTGGGCGGACGCTCCTGGGGGGCGGGGGGATCTCGCCCGACGTGCTGGTGATGCCCGAGACGCTCACGGAGGATGAGGAGGTCGCCGTCCGGGCCCTCTACCGCCAGGCGGGCGCCCTGAGCGTGGCGATCTTCAACTTCGCCGTGCGCTACGTCGGCACCCACCCGGCGCTGCAGCCCGGGTTCACCCTCGGCGACGCCGACCTGGCCGAGTTCATCCGCGCCCTCCCCGAGTGGGACGTGGAGGTGGAGCGGGATGCCGTGCTGCGGGCGCGCCGCTTCGTGGCCTACCAGATCGAACAGGAGATCGCGCTCCGGGCCTGGGGAGACCGGGGGCGCTTCCTCCAGGAGCGCCGCCACGACGCCCAGCTCGACCGGGCCATGGAGCTCCTCCGCGGCACCTCGTCCACGGCGGAGCTGCTGGCGCGCGCGTCCGGGGCAGGCCCATCGGGCCATGTCCCCGACACGACGTCCGCACGTGATTGACGGGGCCCCCGGGCGCGACCCGGGGATCGCGCCCCGCCCATTCCCGGAGGCCCCGTGCACAGCTCCCCTGGCATGATCGAAGTCGTGCGGGGCGGGATCGTCGAGTCCCGGCATCGCGTGCACGCTGCCGTGGCGGACGGGCGGGGTGCCCTGGTCGCTTCCTGCGGCGAGGTGGGGATGGAGGTCTTCTACCGCTCCGCGGCAAAGCCCTTCCAGGCCCTCCCTCTCGTGGAGGACGGCGTGGCGGACCGCTTCGGCTTCACCGAGGAGGAGCTGGCGCTCTGCTGCGCCTCCCACGAAGGGGAGTCCGCGCACCTGGCCGGCGCCCGCTCGATGCTCGCCAAGTGCGGCCTGGGCGAGGCATCCCTGCGGTGCGGTCCCCACCCGCCCTTCTCCGAGCCGGAGGCGAGGGCGCTGGTCGGGGCCGGAGAGGAGCCCCGCCCGATCCACAACAACTGCTCCGGGAAGCACGCGGGCATGCTCGCGCTGGCGGTGGCCAGGGGGTGGGACCCTGAGGGGTACCACGAGCTGCGCCACCCGGTGCAGCGGCGGATGCTGGCCGAGGTGTCGCGCTGGTCCGGCGTGCCGGAGGCCGAGGTGGGCACCGCGGTGGACGGGTGCGGCGTGACCTGTTTCTCTGTGCCGCTTTCGGCCATGGCCGCCTCCTTCGCCCGCTTCGCCACCGCGGCGCACCGGGGCGAGGCACCGGCACGCATCGTGGCCGCGATGGTCCGCCACCCGTTCATGGTGGGCGGGACCGGCCGGGCGTGCACCGAGGTGATGACGCGCACCGGGCCCCGGGCCTTCGTGAAGCTGGGCGCAGAGGGCGTGTACGGGGGCGGCCTTCCAGAGCGGGGGCTGGGCTTCGCGATCAAGGTAGAGGACGGCTCCAGGCGGGCTGTGGAACTGGCGCTCGTGCGCGTGCTCGCCGCCCTGGGCGCGCTGACGGGGGAGGATGAGGACGCCCTGGCCCGCTTCGCGCGGCCCCGGGTGTGGAACACCCGCGGGGAGGAGGTGGGCGAGCTGCGGGCCACCTTCGGGCTGGATTGGGCATGAGCGCGGTAGGCGTCCGGACGCGGGCCGCGCTCGCATGGGCATCCCTCCGGACAGGGAGCTCGAGAGATGGGTGACGCCATGTTCGTTGACCGCGCGGTCATCGAGGTGCGGGGAGGTGTGGGCGGGTCGGGCGCCGAGGCGTTCCGCCGCGAGACCTTCGTACCGCGGGGAGGGCCCTCCGGCGGTGACGGCGGGAAGGGCGGGGACGTGATCCTGGAGGTGGACGGGAACCTCGCTACGCTCCTCGACTTCAGCTACCAGAAGCACTACCACGCGCCCCGGGGGCAGCATGGCCAGGGGAAGGACATGACCGGGCGGGGCGGCGAGGACATGGTCCTCAAGGTGCCCCCGGGAACCGCGGTCAAGGACGCCGATACCGGCGAGTTCCTGGGCGAGCTCATGGAGGAGGGCGAGCGGCTCGTGGTGGCGCGGGGAGGGCGCGGCGGGAAGGGGAACGCCCACTTCCCCACTTCCACCAACCAGGCGCCGCGGAAGTGGCAGCCGGGGGAGGAGGGGGAGGAACGCCGCATCCAGCTCGAGCTGAAGCTCATCGCCGACGTGGGGCTGGTCGGGCATCCCAACGCGGGGAAGTCCACGCTCCTGTCCGCGGTCTCCGCAGCGCGCCCGAAGGTGGCCGATTACCCTTTCACGACGCTGGCGCCGAACCTCGGGGTGGCCAAGCTCCCCGGGTATCGCTCGTTCGTGCTGGCGGACATCCCGGGGATCATCGAGGGCGCCCACGAGGGGAAGGGACTGGGGCACCAGTTCCTGCGGCACATCGAGCGCACCCGCACGCTCGCGCTCCTGGTTCCGGTGGACGCGCTCGACCCGCAGGCCGAGTACGAGGTGCTGCGCGGGGAGCTGGGGGCGTACTCGGCCGAGCTGGCCCGGACGCCGCACTGCGTCGTGCTCACCAAGACCGACCTCCTCGGCGGCGACGCGCCTCCCGTGATCGAGGCTCCGTCGGCGTTCGGTGTCTTCGCCATCTCCTCGGTGGCGCGCCTGGGCGTCGCGGAGCTGCTGGAGGCGCTCTGGGAGAAGAGCCGGGCTGTGGAGCGGTACGAGAAGGGCGAGGACGACGAGGAGTGGTGGACCCCCTGACGGGCACCGGGGCCGGGGAGCGCCGCCGCCGGGAGCTGGAGGCGCTCCTGATCCTGGACGCGCTCCCGGGGATGGGCCCCCGTGGCGTGCGGGACGTGGTGGGGACCGCCGGGTCGGCTCAGGCGGCGTTGGCCGACACGCGCCTGATCGAGGCGAGGGCCGGCGCGGCGGCGGTGACGGCCGCCCG
>JBFYZE010000258.1:0-2701 GCA_041309665.1 Gemmatimonadales bacterium
GAGCGTGGAGATGGCCCGGCGGATCAGGTCGGAGCGGTCGTACACCGGCTTGATGACCAGCCCCTCGGGGAGCGTGGACTCCAGCGACGCGATCTTCTCCTTCACGCGGTCGATGGTGGCCAGCGCGTTCTCGCCGAAGCGCATGACCACGATCCCGCCGACCACCTCCCCGAGCCCGTCCAGGTCGCCCACGCCCCTACGCACGTCGGGGGCCAGGCGCACCGTGGCCACGTCCGAGATGCGGACGGGCACGCCGTGGTCCGACGCGCTCACCACCACGCTCCCGATGTCGTCGAGCCCCTCCAGGTACCCGAGTCCGCGGATCATGTACTCGCGCTCGGCCATCTCCAGGACCATGGCGCCCGCGTCCTCGTTGGAGCCGCGCAGCGCCTCCATCACCTGCGTCACCGGCACGCCGAACGCGCGCAGCTTCGCCGGGTCCACCTGCACCTCGTAGACCTGCTCGTACCCGCCCACCGTCGCGACCTCGCTCACGCCCGGGACGGCGGTGAGCTGGTAGCGGAGCGTCCAGTCCTGGTAGGAGCGCAGCTCCGCCAGGGAGCGGGTGCCCGTGGTGTCCAGCAGGACGTACTGGTAGACCCACCCCAGCCCGGTCGCGTCGGGTCCCAGCGCGGGCTCGGCGGCGGCGGGGAGGCGGCCGCGCAGGGACGAGAGCACCTCCAGCACGCGGCTCCGCGCCCAGTAGAGGTCGGTCCCGTCCTCGAAGATCACGTACACGAACGACGACTCGAAGAACGAGAACGCGCGTACCGTGCTGGCGCCCGGGACCTTGAGCATCTCCGAGGCGATCGGGTAGGTGACCTGGTCCTCCACGATGCGCGGGTTCTGGCCCGGGTACCCGGTCTGGACGATGACCTGGACGTCCGAGAGGTCCGGGATGGCCTCCAGGGGGATGGAGCGCATCGCCAGGACGCCACCCCACACCACGAAGAGCGACAGGACCAGGACGAGGACGCGGTTCCTCACCGAGGCGTCGATGATGGCCTTCAGCATGGTCGGCGCCCTAGTGCTTCGAGTGGTCCATGCCGGGCATGGCCGGCGACGCCCCCGGCGCCTCGAGCCCCCCGGTCATGGTGCCCAGGTTGGACTCGGCGTCCACCAGGAAGGCCGCCGAGGCCACCACGCGCTCCCCCTCCTCGAGCCCCGAGAGCACCTCGATCACCTCGCCCGAGGCGCGCCCTATGCTCACCTCCCGCGGCATGAGCGCCCCTGCGGCGTCGGCCACGAACACCAGCGTGCGCCGGCCCGTCTCGATGACGGCGCCCCGCGGGACGACCAGGACCGGGTCGGTGGGCGGCACGTCCAGGGTGACGCGCGCGTACATCCCCGGCTTCACGCGCCCGGCGGGGTTGGCCAGCTCGAGGCGGATGCTCGCCGTGCGCGACTGGGTCGACACCGTCGGGTACACGTAGGTCACCGAGCCCTGGAACGTCTCGCCCGGATAGGACTCGAACCGCACCAGCGCGCCCTGCCCCCGCTCCACGCCGGCCAGGTCCTTCTCGAACACCTCGGCCTCGATCCAGACGCGGGACAGGTCGGCGATGCGGTAGAGCGTCATCCCCGGCCCGACCCGGTCCCCCTCCGTCACGTTCTTCTCCACCACCACGCCCGAGGCCGGGGCGCGGAGCGTGAGCGTGCGGGACGGCTCGCCCCGCTCCTCGATGCTCCGGATCTCCTCCTCGGACACGTCCCAGTAAGCCAGGCGGCGGCGCGCCGAGGAGAGCAGCTCGCCCGCGCTCGCGGTCGCGCGCTCGCCCGCGGCGTCCCGGGCCAGGCGCGCGGCCAGGATCAGCTCCTCCTGGGCCGCGACCAGCGCCGGGCTGTAGATCTCCATGAGCGGCTGGCCTTCGCGCACCGCCGCGCCGGTGAAGTCCACGTGGAGCTTCTCCACCCACCCCTCGATCGTGGGGTTCACGGTGGCCAGGCGGGTCTCGTCGTAGACCACGTTGCCCACGGTCTCCACGTAGCGCGTGAGGATGCGGCGCTCGACGAGGGCGTACGTCACCCCGATGCGCCGCGCAGCCTCGGCGTCCAGCACGACGGGCTGGAGCTCGCCGGAGCCGGCGGTCATGGCGGCGTGGTCGTGGCCCTCCATGACTTCGGCGGCGTCGGGGGGCGCCCCGGTGCGGAGCGCCACGGCCACCACGACCAGGGCGAGGGCCACCAGGGAAACGGAGAGGACGATCTGGTTCCGGCTGTTCATGGGAGTGTACGCCCCACCGCCGACTCGAGGGCGGCGAGCGCCTTCCCGTAGTCGGCCAGCAGCCCGTCCAGCTCGGCCTGGAACTCGTTCACGGTCATCTGGGCGTCCACGAGGGTCATGAAGTCCACGTTCCCCACGCGGTACGAGGAGAGCGACGACTGCACGGTCGCGCGCGCCTGGGGGAGGATCTCCTCCCGGTAGAGGCGCGCGAGAGCACGGGCGCCTTCCAGCTCGGCGAGCAGCTCGCCGACGCGTCCCGCCACGTCTGCCTCCCGGCCGGCGAGCTCGGAGGCGGCCATGCGCTCCATCGCCATGGCCTCGTCGCGCATGGCGTGCTGGCGCCGCCCCGCGAAGATCGGGAGGGTGAAACCCACCATCGCGCTCCCCATCCGCTCCGTGCCCATCTCATCCCCGCGCTGGCCGTAGCCCATGCCCACGGTGACGTCGGGCCAGAGCTCCTTCTTCGCCAGCTCCACG
>JBFYZE010000259.1:0-2918 GCA_041309665.1 Gemmatimonadales bacterium
GGTCCTGACCACCACCGACCACGGCTCGACCCAGCACCAGCAGTTCGTCGCGCTCATGCCCCTCATCGAGTACGACGAGGCGCTCCAGCCCTCACCCTACCTGGCCGAGTCGTGGGAGGTGGACGACGCCCTCACCGAGATCACGTTCCACCTCAGGCAGGACGTCTTCTGGCACGACGGCGAGCCCACCACCGCCCGGGACGTGGCGTTCACCTACGTGCGCGCCACCGACCCCGAGACCCTCTTCCCCAACGCGGCGTACTGGTCCCACTACGTTCCCGGGGAGGACGGGGTGGAGGTGGTGGACGAGCACACGGTGAAGGTGCGCATGCGCCCCCACGCCGAGTTCATGGATCCGTGGCGCACGCTGGGCATCCTTCCCGAGCATCTCCTGAAGGACGTTCCCCCGGCGGCGCTGCGCGAGCACCCGTACGGATCGCGCTGCCCCGTGGGCAACGGCCCCTTCGTGTTCCGCGAGCACCGGGACCAGGACCGCTGGGTGTTCACGGCCAACCCGGCCTTCCCCACGGCGCTGGGCGGCCGGCCGTACCTGGACAGCTACGTCTACCGGATCGTGCCGGACGAGAGCACGCTGCTCAACGAGCTCCTCGCAGGGAGCGTGGACGTGTTCGTGGCGCCCCGACCCGACCAGGCCCGGCAGATCCTGGAAGCCGAGGATCTCAGGCTCATGCACGCTCCCTTCCGCGACTTCATCTTCGCCGGGTGGAACGCGCGCCGCCCCCAGCTGGCCGACGCCCGTGTGCGCCGGGCCCTCACCCAGGGCACGGACCGGCAGCAGATCGTGGACGCGCTCCTGGAGGGGTACGGAAGGGTGGCCAACTCCACCCTCCTCCCCGCGCACTGGGCCTACGACTCCCTGCAGGCCTCGGCACTCCCCTACGACCCGGCGGCGGCGCGCTCGCTGCTGGACGAAGCGGGGTGGAGCGACGCTGACGGCGACGGCGTCCGCGAACGCGCCGACGGCACCCGTCTCGCAATCACCCTCCTCTACAACCAGGGGAACCAGGCCCGGAAGCGCATCGCCGAGATCATGCAGATGCAGCTTCGCGACATCGGCGTGGAGGCGACGCCCCAAGTGCTGGAGTGGGGGGCGCTCATCGACAAGATCAGCAATCCCGGGCAACGGGACTTCGACGGGGTGGTGCTGGCCTGGGTGGGAGAGTTCCGCGTGGACGACACCGGCCTCTTCCACACGGCGCACGTGGACGGGCCCAACGCGTACTCGGGGACGCGGAACCGCGAGCTGGACCGCCTCCTGGACTTGCTGGGCGTGGTCGCCGACCGTTCAGTGGCGCGGCCGCTGTGGGCGCGCTACGAACAGGTGCTGGCCCAGGAGCAGCCCTACACCTTCCTGTACTTCCGCGACCGCCTCATGGGCGTGCGCGCCACGGTCCAGGGGATGGTGCTGGACGCGCGGGGCGAGTGGGTTAACGTGAAGGACTGGTGGGTGGAAGCCCCCGAGGGCTAGCGGGCGCCGCGGAGGACGAGGAAGGCCTGCGGGGCCCGGGGGAACCGGGGCACTTCCGCCGGTCTGGAGTGTCAGACACCCTGTCACGGCCAGACTGAAGCACACATCGGCTGGAGGTTCCGTTGCTGGCGATGCGACTGTACGGCGCGCTTCTGCAGATCCCGGGGCTGGACGCGCCCCAGCTCACCTGGTGGGAGTCCCTGCAGAGGAACTGGGTGGACACCGGCTGGATGCGGTGGCCGCTCGCGTTCTGCGCCGTGGTCGGTCTGGCCGTTTGCGTCTGGAAGCTTGTGGACCTCACGGGCAAGGCCCGCCTGACCCGGAAGGTGCTCAGGGACGCGGACGCGCTCCTCTCCGAGCGGCGCATCGGCGAGGCTCTGGAGCTCACGCGCGGCTCGCACGCCCCTGTGGCCCGCATCCTCCACGCCGGCCTCGAGCGGCAGGACGAGGGCACCGAGCGGGTCATGAAGGCCATCGAGAACCAGGGCCTCATCGAGATGAGCAAGCTCGAGAAGGGGCTCATCGTGCTGGCCACCGTGACCAACGTCGCGCCCCTGCTCGGCTTCCTCGGCACCGTGCTCGGCATGATCGACGCCTTCCAGGCCATCGAGGCGGCCGGCGAGGTGGAGGCGACCCTGGTGGCGGGCGGGATCAAGATCGCCCTCCTCACCACCGCGTTCGGCCTCCTCATCGCCATCCCGGTGTCGGTGGGGCACAACTACTTCGTGTCGCGCATCGACGCCATGGTCATCGACATGGAGGAGTCGGCCCAGAAGATGGTGGACACGCTCCACGCCATCGAGGCCGACAAGGCGACCTGAGCCGGGCGCTCGCGCCGTGAAGCGGGTCCCCCTCCTCCTGGCCTGTCTCGCGGCGCTCCTCTTCGCGGCCGCCGCCCTGCCGGCGCGGGGCGGACCCGGCACGCGGACCCCACCCTCCACGCCGTCGCCCCTGGACTCGGCCCGGGAGGAGATGCGCGTGGGTCGGCACTGGCACGCCACGCGCATCCTCCGCGGGCTCGGAGCGGACACGGCGTCCGACCCCGCGCTTCGGCTGCTGCTCGCACGGGCCGAGGCGGGGTGGGGGAACTGGGCGGCGGTGGTCACGCTCGTGGAGAGTGCCGTGCGCCCCGGCTCCCGCCCCGGCGCCGACGAGCTCTTCCTTCTGGGGCGCGCGCTGGAGGAGTCGGCTCGAAACGAGGACGCCCTCGAGGCCTACCGGGCGTTCCTGAGGGCCGCCCGTCCTGCGGACGGCCGTCGAGCGGTGGCGATGACCCGACTGGCGCGGGTGGCGCTCGCCGCGGGCCGGACCCGGGACGCGGTGGAGACGCTGGGCTCGGTGCCCGCCTCCACGGGCGTGGTCCTGTCGAGCTGGGCCGCGCTGGAGGGCGCCGAGCTCCGCGCCCGGGCCGGGGACACGGCGGCGGTGG
>JBFYZE010000260.1:0-4090 GCA_041309665.1 Gemmatimonadales bacterium
GACCGCATGGAAGCGGGCGCTCTCCAGGGGATCGACACGCCGCTCCTGCGCAAGGACGGCGCCACCGTCCACGCACGGATCAACCTGCGGGTGCTTCCCGTGCCCTCGGGGGCGGTGCTCCTGGTGGGGACCGTGGAGGACGTGAGCGTCCCCCTCCAGGCCCAGGAGGAGTCGGTCCACGCCCAGAAGATGGAGGCGGTGTCGCGCTTCGCCGCCGGCGTGGCCCACGACTACAACAACCTCCTCACCTCCATCCTGGGCGAGGCCCGCCAGCTCCTCTCCGAAGTGCGGGAGGGGAGCGCTGCCCACGCCAGCACGAGCGCGCTCCTGAAGGCGGCCCAGGAGGCGGCGCGGCTGACGCAGCGCCTGCTGGTGTTCGCCCGCTCCGAGGTGGCGCGCAACGAGCCGCTGGAGCTGACGCCGGTGGTACGGGGCCTGGAGGAGCATCTCCTGCGTCTCCTCCCCGAGGACGTGGAGCTGCGCTGGCACGTGGAGGAGGACGCGGGCACCGTGTCCATCCCGCCGCGGCACCTGGAGAACCTCCTCGCGAACCTGGTGACCAACGCCCGCGACGCCATGCCTGCCGGTGGTGCGGTGGTGGTGGAGGTGGGGCGGTGTGAGGCCCCCGAGGAAACGGACGGGATGGACTTCCACCCGCCGGTGCCGCCCGGTGGGTACGCGTTCGTGGCCGTGGGGGACCGGGGCGTGGGGATGAACCGGGAGACGCGCCGGCGCATCTTCGACCCCTTCTTCACCACCAAGCCGGCGGGGCAGGCCGCGGGTTTGGGCCTCACCACGGTGCACGCGCTCGTCAGCCGGGCCCGGGGGCACATCGCCGTCATGAGCGCCCCCGCCTACGGCACGGTGGTGCGCGTGCTCCTTCCCCTGTGCCACCCCGACGATGCGCGGCGGCGGGCCCCACCCGGCCGGGCCGAACAGGCGCCGCCGGCCCGCCCGACCCTGCTGGTGGTGGACGACGACGCTGCCGTGCGCCACGTCATGGTGCGATACCTGTCCCGCTGCGGATTCCACGTCCTGGAGGCCCACGACGGCGTGGCCGCCAAGGAGGTGGCCCGGGCCCATCCGGAACGCATCGACCTCCTGGTCACCGACGTCATGATGCCCAGGGTGCGAGGGACGGAGCTGGCGGATTGGATGCGGGAAGCCCGCCCCGACACCGGGATCCTCCTGGTCTCGGGCTACCTGGACAGCGAGTCGGTGCAGGCGTGGGTGGACCAGGATCCCGAGGTCTTCCTGCCCAAGCCCTTCGAGCCCGAGGAGTTGGCGGAGCGCGTGAGAAGAAGACTCGCCCGAGGGAGGGGGCGGAGGGATGGCTGAGCTGGGCACCCTTCTGTTCGAGCGTTCCCCGGGGGCGGTGCTCCTCCTCACCCGGGAGGGGCAGGTCCAGCGCCTGAACCAGGAGGCGCAGCGCCTCCTCGCGCTGGAGCCGGACCGGCTGGTGGGGAGGCCGGTGCTGGGCGTGGTGGTCCCCGACGACCGTGACCGGGTGAAGCAGGCCTTCCTGCGCGTGCTGGGAGGGCAGGAGCGGGAGTGGATCTCCCGCTTCGTGCGGGGCGACGGAGCGACGCGGGCCCAGTGGGTCCGCGCGGTGCCGGTGGAGGCGGAGGGGCGGATCCGGCAGATCGTGATGTTCACCCGGGACGTCACCGAGACCGGATCGGGGCGCCCCGAGTCGCGCCAGCTCCAGGCCCTCCTGGAGAACCTCCCCGGCCAGTTCGCGTGCGTCCTGGACGGCGCGGGCCTGGTGCGCTACGCGTCGGGCCTCTCACGCACGCACTTCCGCGACGACGTGGCGGCCGTGGGGCTTCCCTACGAGCAGCTCCTGGAGCCCCGGGAGGAGAACCAGCTCCTCTTCTCGCGCATGCTCCTGGAGGTGTCCGACGGGGCGGATTGGGGGGGGATCCACTGGCACGTGCGCGCCGACGGCGCGCCCTTCCCGGCGCTCATGCTGGCGTCGCCGTACCGCGATCCCCGCACGGGCCGGATCCTGGGCGCGCTGCTGGTGGGGCGGGATGTCTCCGCCGAGCACGGCTGGCGCTTCCGCGCCGAGCAGTCGGAGCGGCTGGCGGCGGTGGGACGCATGGTGGCGGGGCTGGCCGCGCGCGTGCGCGACGCCGCCTCGGGGGTGGAAGCGGCGCTGGCGACGGGGGTCCGGGGAGGTGCCCTTCCGGGACCGGACCGCGTGTCCGGTGAGTTGGCGCGGGTGAAGACTCTGGCCGACGCCGTGGAAGGGCTGGCCGGCGTGTCCTGGACGAGCCGCCCCGAGTGGCTCTGCCTGACCCACGAAGCCGAGCGTGTGATGCAGGAGCTGGACGCCACGCTCGGCCGGCGCGGCGCCTTCCTCCACATCGATGCCCCCGAAGTGCTCCCCTCTCTCCACGGGGACGGCGAGCAGCTCCGGGCCATGCTCCGGGCGCTCGCGCACAATGCCCTGGAGAGCGCGCCGGCGGGTGGCGACGCCGCGGTGCGCGTCGTTCTCGGCGTCACTGCCGACGGGGAGCGCGTCCGCCTCCAGGTGATGGACCACGGGGTGGGGATCGCACTCGAGGATCTGCACCGTGTCACCGAGCCGTTCTTCTCGACGAAGCCGGGGCACGCCGGCCTGGGCCTCGCCGTGGCGCGCGCCGTCGTGGCCGGCCATGGCGGAACGCTGGGCGTGGAATCACCGGGGCCGGGGGCGGGGACCACGGTGACCGTGGAGCTTCCCCGGGAGGCTCCAGGGACGACGCTCCGGTTCCGTCCTGTCCCCCTGCTCCTTCGCGGGTCGCGCTCGGTGCTCATCGTGGACGACGAGCCCACCGTGCGGCTGTCGGCACGTCGCTTCCTGGAGCGCGTCGGCTACGAAGTCCGCGAGGCGTGGAGCGGGCGCTCGGCGTTGGCGCAGATCACCGCCGGCTCACCCCCGGAGCTGGTGGTCACCGACCTGCGCATGGGCGACGGCTCCGGGGACTGGCTCATGGAGCAGCTCGCCCGCGACTTCCCCGATCTGCTCCGCCACACGGTGATCCTGACCGGGGCCAGCGAGGAGGACGAGCTGATCGACCTCACCCGACGCACCGGGTGCCCGCTCCTTCGCAAGCCCCTGGACATGGCCGAGCTCCTGGACACGCTGGACGAGGTGGCCTCGAGGGAGTGAGGCGCAATCGCACGGCGCACGCCGCCGTGGCTCATTCCTCCAGCGCCGAGCGCACTGCCGCAGCGAATTCCTGCACGCCCCACGGCTTGGCGATGAACGGGTGGGAGCGGACGATCTGCGACTCGTCCCCGTCGTGGTCGGCTGGGGCGTACCCGCTGCTGAAGAGGAAGCGCGGGCGCCGGCTCCACCCGACGGTGCTGCGGAAGACGTCCACGCCGCCCCCGCTGGGCATGATCAGGTCGGATACGACCAGGTCGATCTCGCCACGGTGCCGCTTGAGGAGGGCGCACGCCTCCGCGCCGTCGGCGGCGGTGAGCACCTTGTACCCCAGCCGCTCCAGCGCCTCCCGCCCCAGGTCGCGGATCTCGCGCTGGTCCTCCGCGAAGAGGATTGTCTCACCCCGCCCGGTGCGCTTCAACTCCTTTCGCCTGGGCCTGGGCGGCGCCTCGGAGGGAGTGCTCTCGGAGGCCGCGGCCAGGGGGAGGACGAGGCTGAACGTGGCGCCTTCGCCCGGGCGGCTGCGCACCTCTACGCGCCCCTTCGCCTGGCGGACGAAGCCGTACACCATGGACAGCCCCAGTCCGGTTCCCTTTCCGGCCGGCTTCGTCGTGTAGAACGGCTCGAAGACGCGCTCCTGGTCCTCCGGCGCGATCCCCGGGCCGGTGTCGGACACCTCGATGACGACGTGCGGGGCATCCTCGCCTTCCACGTCCAGGCGGGTGGCGAGGGTGATCCTCCCGCCGTCGGGCATGGCGTCCCGGGCGTTGTTGAGGAGGTTCAGCACCGCCTGCTGCAGCGAGCCGGCGTCCACCAGGCCGGGGAGGGGCTCGGGGGCATGGTCCACCACCAGCGTGATGCTCTCGGGCAGCACGCGGCGCGCCATGGACACCACCTCGTCCAGCGTGCTGCGAACGTCCAGCACCCGGGCGGTGG
>JBFYZE010000261.1:0-22638 GCA_041309665.1 Gemmatimonadales bacterium
GGGAGGTGTCGGGCAGGGTCTTCTACGTCTGGTTCAGCGTCTTCAACCTCTTCAGCACCATGGTCTTCTGGGCGCTCATGGTGGACCGGTACTCGCTGGAGCAGTCCAAGCGGCTCTTCGGGGTCGTGGCCGTGGGCGGGACCCTGGGCGCCATGTTCGGGCCCTGGCTGGCGTGGCGCTACGCCGAGGTGATCGGGACGGCGAACCTCATCCTCATCGCCGTGGTCTTCCTGATGCTGGCGGTGGCCGCAGCGGGGGTCGTGGTGCGCCTGCGACCGGAGAGCCTGGAGGAGGAGGCCCGCAGGGGAGGCGCCGTGTCCGCCGCGGCCGGAGAGGAGCGCGCGCTGGGCGGGAGCGCGTGGGCGGGGCTGGTGGCCGTGGCCCGCTCGCGTTACCTGCTCGGCATCAGCGGGTTCGTGCTGGTCATGACCGTCATGGCGACCTTCATCTATTTCACCCGGCTGGCCATGGTGGCCTCCATGACCGAGGCGGTGGACGAGCGGACCGGGCTCTTCGCCCAGATCGACTTCTGGACCCAGTTCACCACATTCCTTCTGCAGCTCCTCGTCACCGGGCACGTCATGAGGCGCCTGGGCGTGGGCGTGGCGCTGGTCCTCCTGCCGCTGACCGTGAGCCTGGGCTTCGTCGGGCTCGCGCTCACCGGCACCTTCACGGCGCTCGTCCTCCTGGAGGCTTCCTACCGGGCCATGCAGCGCGGGCTCACCCGCCCGGCGCGCGAGACGCTGTTCACCGTGGTGGGCCGCGAGGACAAGTACAAGTCCAAGTCGGCCATCGACACGTTCGTGTACCGGACCGGGGACCTGGTGGGGGCGTGGACGGAGGGACTCCTCGGGAAGCTCGGCGGCGGGATCGCCGCTCTCACCGCCCTGGTGATCCCTCTGGCGGCGGGCTGGGCCGTCCTGGCCCTGTGGCTCGCCCGCGAGCAGGGGCGGGTCGCCTGCCCCTCTCCGCCTTCGCCAACCGCTCCTTCACCGCCTGCATCCAGCGCAGGATGACGTTGTCCGGCTCCTCCGGGGCCAGGAGCTCCCTGAGCGCGGGCAGCGCCTCCAGGGCCCGGTCCCGTCCTGCCTGGATGATCTCCTCGCGCCGTCCGTCGCGGAACGCGCTGAAGCGCTCCAGGTCGGGGTCGATGAGGAGGTCGGCCTCGGCCAGGATCTCGAAGCGCATCTGGCTGTGGGTGGCGATGTCCCAGGCGTTGGCCATGATCTGGGTCCAGCTCTGCACGTTGGCGTACGGGAGGCCGAACCCCAGGCTCACCGCCACCACCAGCGGCGCGCCCATCTCCCGCACCGCGCCCGCCGGCACGTTCTGGGTGAGGGCGCCGTCCACGAGCAGGCGACCGCCCACCTCCACCGGGACGTAGAACCCCGGCACGCAGCAGCTGGCACGCACGGCCCGGGCCAACGGCCCGCGGTCCAGGAGGACCCGGTTCCCCGAGTTGATGTCGGTGGCCACCACCGCCAGCGGGATGTCGGCGTCCTCGAGGCGCGCGTCGCCCAGGAGCCGGAGGAGGAGATCCTCCAGGCCCTGGTTGGTGGAGAGGCCGAGCTTGCGGGGACGGCCCTTGGTGATGGAACCCCACCCCAGCTCCTCCAGCGCCTCCGCCGTCTCGTCGGCGGAATGGCCGAACGCTGCGAAGGCCGCCGCGATGGCCCCGGCGCTCGTCCCCGCGATCCAGCCGGGACGCAGCCCGGCCTCCTCGAGGACGTCCAGCACGCCCAGGTGGGCCAACCCCCGGAGGGCGCCTCCTCCGAGGGCCAGCCCGAACCTGGAGCGTGCCTCCACCTAAGCTCCTACCGGCCGGCTCCGCCCGTCGCCGCGGGCTTGTCCGCGTCCAGGGTCTCCAGCACCTGCCGCCACTGGAACTTCTCGCCCTTGCCGAGCACGTAGTAGTCCATCCACGCCATCTCGGCCACGGACTTCACCAGCCGGTTGCGGGGGTCGGGGATGCCGTGGCTCCGGCCGGGATACATGAACAGCTCGGTGTCCACGCCCAGCTTCTTGAGCGCCATGTGGAGTTCCACCGACTGTGGGCTGGGCACGCGCGGATCGCCCTCCACCACGTGGATCATGGTGGGGGTCTTCGCGTTCTTGACGTACTTCAGGGGCGACTGGTCGAAGTACCTGTCGAAGTTGTCGTGGTACAGGAAGCCGTCGCCCAGGTAGAACTGCCGGTTCCGCTGCACGTCGCTCTGCGCGTACATGCTGATCCAGTTCATGGTGCCGGCGCCGGAGCTGATGGCCTTGAACCGGGTCGTGTGGGTCAGGATCCAGTTGGACCAATGTCCGCCGGCGCTCCATCCCAGGGCACCCATGCGGTCCCCGTCCACGATGCCCTGGGCGATGAGGTGGTCCACCCCGGTCATGATGTCCTGGAAGCCCTTCGTGAAGTAGTCGCCCACGATGCCCGTGCGGTGAGCGTTGCCGTAGCCGGTGGAGCCCCGGTAGTTGGGCATGAGCACCGCCCAGCCGGCTCCGGCGTACACCTGGGCGCCGTATCCGCCGTTGAACGTGAGCATGTCGGCGGCGGCGGGGCCGCCGTGGATGGCCACGATGAGGGGATAGCGCTGCCCCTTCTGGTACCCCACCGGATAGGTGAGCACGCCCCCCACCCGCTTGCCGTCCCTTGACCTCCACTCCACCTCTTCCGTCTCGCCCAGGGCGATCCCCTGCACCTCGGGTGTGGCGTCCACGAGCCGGATCCAGGCCTGGCGGTCGGCGACCCGGTCGAGAGCCGGGACGGTGAAGACGGTGGCGGGGGTCTTGGGATCGGCGTAGTCGATGAGGATGACGCCCGTGTCCTCGTCGCGCCCCACACGCACCGTGGCGCGCTCGTCGGTCACCTGGCGCACCGCGCCGGTCGCGACGTCCAGGGCAAAGAGCTGCGCCGTGACCTTGATGCCGGTGGTGAAGTAGATGGTCTTGCCGTCCTCGGACCAGAAGTCCGCGCCCACGCTGCCGTCGAACACCGAGCCCAGCTTGCGGAACGGCTGCCCCTTGGCCCCGGCCTCCCGCAGGTAGACCCGGCTCTCGGTCATTGTGTAGCGCGTCATGTCGTCGGGGGCGGAGAACGCGATCCAGCGTGAGTCGGGGGAGAAGGACGCGCCACCCTCACCCACCTCGCGGTTGTTGGTCAGGCGCTCGATGGCTCCCGACGCTACCTCGAGCAGGTACTGGTCGGCGTACATCCGCTCCTCGGTGATGTTGCGCTCGTAACGCTTGGACGAGGACCCGGTGAAGGCGACCCACTTCCCGTCAGGGGAGATCTCGAAGCCGGACACCGAGTACGACGGATCGGATGCCAGCTTCGTCTCCGACTTGGACTCGGTGTCGAGCGCCCACAGACTCGCGAGCGGCGTCACGTCGTTCTTGATGTCCACCGTGAACTTCTTGTCCCGCCGGGTCTTGTCGTCGGTGTACACGGTGTCGTCCCGGACGAAGTAGACGCGCCGGCTGTCCGGGGCCCATTCCCACGCCCCCACGGCCGCCTTCCCCTTCGTGAGCTGCTCGGCCTCGGCGCCGGGGATCCCGGCCACGCTCATGCGCCAGAGCTGCTCCTCTCCCGACTTCCCCGCGCGGAACGCGAGCCACTTCCCGTCGGGGCTGAAGTCGAACGTGGAAACGCCGTCCTTGGCGTCGGTGATCTTGCGCGCCTCGCCCCCGTCGGGGCGCATCATGTACAGCTGGCTCTGGCGCGCGGTGCCCGCAGCGTCCCGATCCGACGAGAACACGAACCAGGCGCCGCCGGGAGCCCACGCCGGCGCCTGCTCGTTCTTCTTCTCGGTGAACGTCATCTGCCGGCTGGACGAGACCCCCTGGGCGAGGGACACCAGGTGGATGTCCGAGTACGACTGGGCCTCCTCCCAGTCCGGCTTGGTGATGGTGTAGAGCATCCACTGGCGGTCGTGGCTCGGCGCCCACGAGCCGGCCCGGGCGAACGTCTGGATGTCCATCCAGGTCATGGGCCGCTGGGTCTGCGCGGCAGCGGCGTTGGTGAGGAGCGCCAGGGCGAGGAGCGCCAGGGCTCCGCGTCGGACGGTGTTCATAGGGCCTCGGAGGGACGGGATGAGCGGGAAACGGATGGGGCCAGGGCGGGGACACGCGTCGGGAGGCGCACGTTGGCCCCGCCACGGGAGAGATAGCGCCTCCGGCCGCTTTTCGCAGGGGGTGACGGGGGCCTCTCCCCGGCTGGGTGCGGGTGCGCTTGCCAGGGAGGCCCGGTGGCGGCCAGGATCATGCCATGAAGAACCTCCTGGAGACGCTCAGGGCACCCACCTACCGCGTCATCGACCCCGTGGTCCGGTGGATGGTGCGGCGCCGGATCCACCCCAACGCGGTGACCACCCTGGGCTTCCTCTCCGTCGTCGCGGCGGGGGTGCTCTACCACCTGGACCACGTCCGGTGGGCCGGCGCGCTGGTCCTGTTCGGCGGCGTGTGGGACATCTTCGACGGGCAGCTGGCCAGGGTGAGCGGCCTGGCGTCCAAGTTCGGCGCCTTCTACGACTCCACCCTGGACCGCATCAGCGAGATCGTCGTGTTCCTCGGGTTGCTCTCCCTGTACAACCGCTACGGGGGCGAGCTGGGCGACATCTGGATGGTCTACGTCCTCTTCCTGGCCATGGGCGGCTCCCTCATGGTGAGCTACACCCGGGCCCGGGCCGAGGGTTTGGGGCTGGACTGCAAGGTGGGCCTCATGCAGCGCCCGGCGCGGGTGCTCCTCCTCGGCCTCGGCTCTCTCTCTTTCGGCCTCATGTGGGGAGGCCTGGTGCTGAACACCGTCATCGTGCTCGTGGCGGTGCTCACCAACGTCACGACGGTGCAGCGCATCCTCTGGGTGCAGCGCAGGGCCTCCGGCGTCCCCGTGCACGACCCTTCGCTCCGGGGGCAGTAGCGTAGCGCACCCGCGCCACCCGACGACGCCGTCGAGGCCGGCGCTAGGCGACCTCGATGATCTGGCTCCGCTTGCTTCCCACCGAAACCCAGCCCACCGGCGCCTCGGTGAGCTCCTCGAGGCGGTCCAGGTAGCGGCGGGCGCCGGAGGGGAGATCCTCCAGGCGACGGGCGCCGCCCGTGGGAGCCTGCCACCCGGGCAGCGTCTCGTAGACCGGGTCCACGCCGCCCAGCGACCAGGTGTCCGCGGGAAAGTCCTCCACGACGCTTCCGTCGGGCATGCGGTACGCGGTGGCCACCTTCAGCTCGGGGAGCGTGTCCAGCACGTCCAGCTTGGTCACCGCGACCTGGGTGAGGCCGTTCACCTGGGCGGAGAAGCGGGTGAGCACGGAGTCGAACCACCCGCACCGGCGGGGGCGTCCCGTGGTGGCGCCGAACTCGCCGCCGAGGCGGCGCACGTGCTCGTCCATGGCCGCGTCGAACCCGGTGGGGAGCGGCCCTTCACCCACGCGCGTGGTGTACGCCTTCACCACACCCACCACCGCGTGGATGGCCGTGGGGCCGATTCCCGTCCCCGTGGCCGCACCGGCGGCGGTGGTGTTGGATGAGGTCACGAACGGGTAGGTGCCCTGGTCCAGGTCCAGGGCGGTTCCCTGGGCTCCCTCCAGGAGGACCCGCTTCCCATCCTTCAGCGCCCGGGAGATCTCCGGGCCCGTGTCCGTGGCCAGCGCGAGGAGCCGCTCCCGCAGCGCCAGCGCCGCGTCCATCTGGCGGTGCAGCTCGTCGCCGGCCCCGTGCCCCAGCTGGTCCAAGCGAGCGCACACCCGCTCCATGCCTGCCGCCACCCTCTCGGCCAGCCGGGCAGGGTCGGCGAAGTCCACCACCCGGATCCCCCTGCGTCCCACCTTGTCCTCGTAGGCCGGGCCGATGCCCCGCCCCGTGGTGCCGATCTTCTGGGCCGATGCGGACTCGGACGCCCTGTCCAGGAACCGATGGTAGGGGAGGAGGACGTGGGCCCGGCGGCTCACGCCCACACGGCCCCGCAGGTCGATCTGCCGAGCCGCCAGGGCATCGTACTCCTGGAAGAACTGCTCCACGTCCAGCACCACCCCGTTGCCCAGGAGGCAGCGTTTGCCCTCGTGGAGGATCCCCGAGGGGATCTGGTGGAGGATGAACTCGTCCTCCCCCACGTGCACGGTGTGGCCCGCGTTCGCGCCGCCCTGATAGCGGGCGACGATGTCGGCGCCCTCGGCCAGGACGTCCACGATCTTGCCCTTGCCCTCGTCGCCCCACTGGCACCCGACGACGACGGTGCACCTGCCGGTTCCGGACATATGCGCTGGTTCCAAGGAAAAGGCCCATCCCCGTTGTGGGGGGATGGGCCTCGCTGGCCGCTCTATCCTTTGGGAAAAGCTAGGCGCGGCGGCTGGGAGCGTCAACGCGCGGCGCGGCTGGCGGCGCCGGGCGCTTCCGCCACTCGCCTTCTCCTACAGCATCCCTCCGGCCTGGAGCAGGCTCCGGATCTCGTCCCGCTTGGCCGGCGCCACCGGGAGGAGGGGCGGGCGGGGGTCGCCGCCGCGGAGGCCCACCATGTCCATGGCGACCTTGATCCCGGGGACGCCCGTGCCGCCCACGACCCCGACGTGCAGCGGCGTCATGCGCTCCTGGAGGCGCGCGGCGTCGGCCTTGCGGCCCTCGTAGAACGCCGCCGAGATCTCGGCGCACTCGGCCGGGGCGAAGAGGCCGACGGCCACGATTCCGCCCACCGCACCCAGCTCCAGCCCCCCGAGGAGGACCGCGGCGGCCCCGGCGACCACCTGGAACCCCGCGGGGCACGCCTTCACCAGCTCGCCCAGCTTCGCCAGGTCCCCGCGGGAGTCCTTCACGCCGGCGATGTTGGGATGGCTCGCGAGCTCGGCCACGACGTCGGTGGGGAACTCGAGCGTGGACAGACGTAGGGGAACCTGGTAGACGATGACGGGGATCGGCGACGCGTCGGCTACGGCCCGATAGTGCCGCAGCAGCGCCTCCGGCGTCATGCCGGCCTTGTAGAAGGCCGGCGGCTTGACCAGCACCGCGTCGGCGCCGGCGGCGGCCGCCTTCTTCGTCTTCTTGATGGTGGCCCGGGTGGACTCGGCGCCCGTGCCCATCAGGATCAGGCGGCCCGCTGGGGTCTCCTCGCGGGTCGCCTCCAGGAGGGCTGCGCCCTCCCCGTCGTCGAGGTACACGGCCTCGCCCGTGGAGCCCGCCACGAGCACTCCCCGGATGGGGTGGCTGAACCAGGCGCGGAGGTTGGCCCGGAATGCCGCCATGTCCACGTCACCGGTGACGGCATCGAAGGGTGTGGTGATGGGAAGGAACGTGCCCTTCAGGTCGATCGTCATAGGTCTATCGGCCTCCGCCGAAAAGTTGGCTCATCTCGTCCTGCATGTTGGATCGGTCGCCCTTCGCGGCCTTGGGGTCGTTGAACATGTTCATCTTCAGGTCGAAGTCCGCGGGGTTGTTGGCGGCGGACTTCGCCAGCTCGAACGTCACGACGTCCTTCTTCACCAGCTCCATGAGGTGCTGGTCGAACGTCTGCGACCCGTAGTGGTCCTTCCCCTCCTCGATGAGATCCGAGATCTCGTCCAGGCGGTCCTTGTCGCGGATGCAGTCCCGGATGGTCGCGGACACCGGCATGATCTCCATGGCGGCGACGCGTCCCCCGCCCTTCTTCTGCACCAGGCGCTGGGAGATGACGGCCTGGAGCTGCTCGGAGAGACGGATGCGGATCATCTCCTGTTCGGCGGGCTCGAACACCGCCACGATGCGGGAGATGGTCTGCACAGCGTTCTTGGTATGGAGGGTGGACAGGACCAGGTGGCCCGTCTCCGCCGCCTTCAGCGCCGTCTCGATGGTCACCTTGTCGCGCATCTCGCCGATGAGGATGACGTCGGGGTCCTGGCGCAGGACGGCGCGAAGGCCGGACACGAAGTCCTCCGTGTCGGTGCCGATGTCGCGCTGGGTGATTGAGCACTGGTTGTCCCGGTGGAGGAACTCGATGGGGTTCTCCAGCGTGACGACGTGCAGCCGCTTGTTCCGGTTCATCCAATCGATCATGGCCGCCATCGTGGAGCTCTTCCCGGACCCGGTGACGCCGGTGACCAGGATCATGCCCCGCTCGTGGGCGGCGATCTTCTCGATGATGGGCGGGAGCCCCAGGTCGTCGATGGTGGGGATCTCGATGGGGATCACCCGCATGACGATCATCGGCGACCCGCGCTGCTTCATGATGTTCACGCGGAAGCGCCCGATCCCCGGGAGGCCCCAGGAGCAGTCGTAGTCGAGGAGCTTGTCGAAGTTCTGCCGGTCCTCCTCGTGGGGGATCAGCTTCAGCGCGATCCCCTTCACCTGCTCCGCCGAGAGCCTCTGCTGGGTCAGGGGAAGCAGGTCGCCGTGGATGCGCGCCCGGATCACGTCGCCGGCCTTGATGTGGACGTCGCTGGCCCCGCGGTCGATGGCGGCCTTGAAGAGCTCCTGCATGGTGGACCTCCGGAGGGTGGGACTCCAGGCAACATACTCAGGGGCGGGGGGCGCAGGCGAGCAGCCCCCAAGGGTCAGGAGTCCAGATCCTCCCCCACCGCGGTCACCTGGAGCCCGTTCCGCTCACGCCGCGCCTTGGCCTTCTCCTCCAGCGTGCGCAGCGGGATGAGGGCCAGCAGCACGAGGAAGGTCGTGCCCACCGCCTCGATGACGGCCCCGAAGCCCACGGCCATCCCGATCGCGGCCACCACCCACATGGTGGCGGCGGTGGTCAGCCCCATGACGCTCCCCCGGGACTGCATGATCGTGCCGGCGCCGAGAAACCCGACGCCGGTGACGATCTGGGCCGCGATGCGCGCCGGGTCTGCGGGCCCCGTCGCCTGCGCCGCCACCCGCACCGAGAGGTCGGTGAGGAGCGCGGCACCGACGCAGATGAGGATGTTGGTCCGGAGTCCGGCGGGCTTGTGCGCATGCTCCCTCTCCCATCCGATGGCGCCCCCCATGAGGGAGGCCAGGAGCAGGTGGCCCAGGAGGTCGAGGCGAAGCTCCGGGTACTGCGTGTGCGCCGAGAAGATCCAGTCGAGTGTAGCGCTCATGGCCTAGCAGGGTGCTGAAGGGCTGGGGCACACGGCGTTGCGGTGGCCACGGCCCCGAATACGAGGCGGAGCGACGACGGCATAGCCCAAGCTACGTCGAGGAGCTCCAACGAAGTAGGCGGGGCCGTGCCGCCGCAACCCACGTCCACGTAGGCTCATATCATCCAGAACGTTGGGCGCGTGGGGGTTTCGCGGTTGATCCGTCGTCGCTCCTCCTCACCGTAGCGCTGCTACGACTCGTCGTCGCTCCTCGGCTGAACCGCGAAAGCCGGTAACAGGCCGAAGGCCTGTCGCGCGCCGTGTACCCCAGCCCTTCAGCACCCTGCTCCAGGCTACTGGAGCGCCCGCCTCCAGTCGAGCCCCATGCGCGAACGCACCTCCCTCAGCGTCTCCGAAGCGATGGCCCTGGCCTTCTCCGCGCCCTGGTCGAGGATGCGGCGAACCTCCTCCGGATGGGCCCGGTAGTGGGCCGCCCGCTCCCGGAACGGCGCGAAGGCCTGAGCCACGTTGTCGGCCAGGATCCGCTTGCAGTCCACGCACCCGATGTCGGCGATGCGGCAGCGCCGGTCGATGTCGGCGCGGGTGTCGGCGTCGGTGAAGAAGCGATGCAGGGAGAACACGTTGCACATCTCCGGGCGACCCGGATCGGTGCGCCGGACGCGCTGGGGGTCGGTGACCGCCGTGCGCACCCGGGCCCACACCTCGTCGGGCTCGGCCAGGATCCCCACCGTGTTGCCGAGCGACTTGCTCATCTTCGCGTCGCCGTCCAGCCCCAGGATCTTCCCCGCGTCGCCGACGATGGGCTCGGGCTCGGGGAAGGTCTCGCCGTAGGCCGCGTTGAACTTACGCGCGATCTCCCGGGTGAGCTCCACGTGCTGACGCTGGTCCTCGCCCACCGGCACCGCGTCGGCCTTGTAGACGAGGATGTCCGCAGCCTGGAGGATGGGGTAGTTGAGGATCCCCGCCGGCACCGACTCGAAGCGCTGGCTCTTGTCCTTGTACTGCGTCATGCGCTCCAGGTCGCCCACCGGCGTCACGGCGTTGAAGAGCCACGCCAACTCGGTGTGCTCGTGGACGTCGGACTGGACGAAGATGATGGCGCGCTCGGGGTCGAGCCCCACCGCGAGGAAGCTCACGGCCAGGTCGAAGATGTTCTTCGGCATCTCGCGGGGATCCCCGCCCGCGGTGATGGCGTGGTCGTCCACGATGCACCAGATGCACTCGTGGGCGTCCTGCATCTCGACCCAGCGCTTGAGCGCGCCCAGGTAGTTGCCCAGGTGTGCATCGCCCGAGGGCTGCATGCCGCTGAAGACGCGCTTCCTCTTCTCCTGCCCGACGTTGCTCATGGCGTGGATGGCCCTGTGGATGACCTCGGCGGGCCCTGCCCGGGCCCGGAAAGCGCTAAGATAACAGGATCCCGGAACGGGACGACGAGTCCCGCGCCCGGTACCGCTCCCTGAATACGAAAGGCCGTCCGTCATGCACGCCCGCAGGCTGTGCTTCGCCGTCCTCTGCGTCTCCCTGGCCGCCCTCGCGGCCCTCCCCTCCCCCGCCCGCGCCCAGGCGCCCGGCCCCGACGCCCCCGGCGTCTGGGAGCTCCGCGTCCGCGCCGTGCTGAGCGGATCCACGGACCACTCCGACCCGCCCGGATACACCATCTACAGCGGCCTGGGACTGGAGGTGGCCGTGTTGCGCCGCCTCAGCGACGCGTTCGCCGTGGAGCTGGCGGCCCGCACCGAGTCCCGGGAAGTCACGGGCCCTCAGGGGAGCGGCGATCACCGGCTCGGCTCCATGGAGATGATCCCGCTGAACCTCTCCCTGGCGTGGCGCCCTCGGGGCAGGAGCGACGCGGACTTCCAGCCCTACCTGGGCGCAGGCGTGAACTTCACCCACGTGTGGGAGAAGAGCGGCGCCCTGGACTCGACGAGCCCCCCTCCCACCCTGGCCCCGCTCATCCAGATGGGGGCCGATTGGGCCGTCGCCGGGCGCACCGCGATCAACCTGGACGTGCGCTGGAATCCGCAGACCGTGGAGATCCGCGACTTCGTGGCCCCCACGCCCTCCCTCTCCCTGGATCCGCTCGCGCTGGGTCTGGGACTGACGGTCCGGTTCTGACCATGAACGAGCTCACGCGCACCGCGCTGGCCGCCGCCGACGCCGCTGCGGCGGTGCATCGCCGCGACCGGGGGCGGATCGTCCTGGAAGGCGCCACGGAGAAGGGCCGCTCGGACTACGTGTCCCAGACCGACCTGGACTCCCAGGAAGCGGCGCTCTCGGTGATCCGGGCCCGGTACCCCGACCACGCGATCCTGGCCGAAGAGGACGCGCGCTCCGTGGCCGACCGGCTGGCTGCCTGGGACGGGTCTCCGCTCTGGGTGGTGGACCCCCTCGACGGCACCGCCAACTTCCTCCACGGCCACCCCCAGTTCGCCGCGTCGGTGGCGGTGGCGGTGGACGGCCGCCCGGTGGCGGGCGCGGTGGCAGCCGCCGTCACCGGGGAGCGCTGGTGGGCGGAGCGGGGGGAGGGCGCGTTCAAGAACGGCCGCCCCATCCGGGTGTCGGACCGGCGCCAGCTCAAGGATGCGCTGGTCGGGACGGGGTTCCCCTTCAAGCTCCTCGACCGGCTCCCCGAGTTCCTGGGGCAGCTCGACCGGGTGCTGCGGAGCTCCTCCGGGGTGCGCCGTGCCGGCGCGGCGTCGCTGGACCTGTGCTACCTGGCCCAGGGCTCGCTGGACGCGTTCTGGGAGCTCATCCTCCACCCCTGGGACTTCGCCGCGGGGTGGCTCCTCATCGAGGAGGCGGGCGGCGTCCTCGTCAAGCTCGACGGCTCGCCGCTGGAGTTGGGCGACCACGCCGTGATGGGTGCCAACGGCCCCGAGCTGCTGGAGGCGCTGGCGGCGGCGGTGCTGGAGCGCTGACGCGCCGCCGGCGCCGCCGCGGAGCCGCAGTCACTTGGCTTCCATCTCCCGGGTGACGCTCGCCACGTCGCCGGTGAGGGCGTCCACGACCACCTCGGTGATCATCCCGGGTCGGGCCTCCGCCACGACGTCGTAAACGTAGGCCAGGCGACCGTCCTCCTCTTCCAGCGTCGCCCGGACGATGCGGCCGCCCGACACCTTCATGAGCGCCATCACCCGGGCCTCGCCGTCGGAGATCTCCACGCGGGCGAGGAGTCCCTCGCCCTCCTCCACCAGCACCGCATCCTCACCGGGAGCGGCCATGGGCTCCGAAGCCTCGGCGACGGCGGCCGAGTCCTCGACCTCGGAGGCCTCGTCGGCTTCCCGGGCGCGCTCCGCGCACGCCGGGAGCGCCGCCAGCGCCATGATCATGAGGGATGCCAGGAACAGCTTCTTCACGCAGTCTCCTCCTCGCGTCGGAACGGGCCCGTGGAGCAGGTTTCCATGGTAGCCCCACGGGCCCTCCAGGTCACACCTTCTCGATGGCGATCTTCCGCGTCTTGGCCTCCGCCGCCTTGGGCATGTGGATGCGCAGCACGCCCTTGTCGAAGCTGGCGCGGATGTCGTCGCCCTTCACCGTGCGGGGCAGGGTGAACGAGCGCTGGAACTGCCCGTAGCGGCGCTCCCACAGGTGGTAGCGGCGCTCCTCGTCGCCCTCGGTGCGCTCCTCGCCCTTCTCGCCGGAGATGGTGAGGACGTTGTTCTCCATCTCGATGGCGACGTTGTCCTCGCTCATGCCGGGGAGCTCGGCGGTGAGGACGAGACCGTCCTTGGTCTCCTCCACGTTGACCGCGGGGATCCAGCTGCCGCCGTTGGTGCCCGTGGACAGCGGGGACTCGTCGAACATGCGGGCGAGTCGGTTGGAGACCTCCTCGAGGTCCCGCCAGGGGGAGAGTCCGGGGTTGCGCAGGGTGTACCGGGTGATGGCCATGGTTCCTCCTTCTGGATGGGGGCGGGCACCGTGCCCGCCGCTCTCGCGTTTCCTGCCCCCGCGAGAAGCAACCCGCGTGCCAGAAGGAGCGGCCGTCCACCCTGTCAAAGTGAACGGCCGCAACGACTTGGAGATATATGAAAATGCCACTATGACACCCCGGGGGGCGCCGGGCCTGTCAGAGTGACAAGGCCAGCCGCGCCGCGCCCATCGCAGGGTCCGGATCCTCGTCCAGGACGGTGAAGCCCCGGGCCACGAGCGCCGCCGCCAGCGGCGCGCGAAGGGGGCGCCCACGGTGGACGAGGCCCCCCGTGAAGGCCACGGGCGTCGGGTTCCGCCAGGGACCGAGCCGCTCCCGTAGCGCCACGGCGTGGGCCTCCATGTCCCGGATCGCCCGGGCCACGATCTCCTGGGCCGCCGGGTCCCCCGCCGCCGCCGCCGCCCCCACCGTAGGCGCCAACGCGGCCACGTCCTTCTTCGCCGCGGCCGCGGCCCAGGGGATGAGGTCCTGGGTCCGCTCCAGCTTCAGGAACGCCAGAATCGCTGCCGGGAGCCCCGTGACCGGCGCCCGCCCGTCGTCCTGCCAGGCGGCGACGCGGAGCGCGGCGGCACCCAGGGCGTAGCCGCTTCCCTCGTCACCCAGGTGGTGGCCCCACCCCCCGCACCGGGTCTCGCGCCCGTCCTCGCCGCGCCCCATGGAGCTGGACCCGGTCCCCGCGATGAGGAGGATCCCGGGGCCGTCGCCGAAGGCGTCGTGGAAGGCGGTGATGAAATCCGTGCCGATGCGCACTTTGCGCGCCGTGCCCATGCGCAGGAGCTCCTGCTCCACGGCGACCCGGTTGTCCTCGCGCCCGGCGCCGGTGAGCCCGGCGAAGAGGCCTTCGGCGGGCAACTCGAACCCCGCGGCACGGGCCGCCCTCTCGCTCACGTCGGCCACCGAGCCGGCAGCCAGGTGCGGCTCCTTGGCGTTGGCGATGGCCTGGCGCCCCTCTGCCCGGCCCAGCTCCCTGCCGCCCTCGTCCAGCACCACGGCCCGGGTGCGCGTGGCGCCCCCGTCCACCCCGATGAAGATGCGGCTTCCACTCATACCCCCTCCCCCAGCGAGGCGGTGGACACCTTCATGGCCGGCAGGCGCTGCCCGCCCTCCAGCACGGCGTACGCCTCCATGGCGTAGTAGGCCGGCAGGCCGAGCGCGCGCAACAGCTCCGCGGTTCCACGGTTCCGGTCCTCCACCCGCTGCCAGAACTCCCGCGGGTCCGGGCCCGGGAAGGGCGCCTCGTCCTTCTGGGACTGGTGCTTGAAGATGGCCAGGGTCTTGCGGCGCATCTCCTCGGAGGACATGGGGACCAGGACGTCCGCCTCGATGAGGGACCACTCCTGCCACGCGCCCCGGTACAGCCAGAGCTGGGGGGCCGGCCCCTTGTACGCATCCAGGGCCCGGGTCACCGCCTCCAGGCACATGCGGTGCGTGCCATGGGGGTCGGACAGGTCGCCGGCGGCGAACACGATCTCGGGCTGCACCTCGTCCAGGAGCGCGAGCACGATCTCCACGTCCCGCTCGGCGATGGGGTCCTTCTTCACCTTCCCGGTCTGGTAGAAGGGAAGGTCCAGGAAGCGCGCGCTCTCCTTCTTCAGCCCCACCGACTCGATGGCGCTCACCGCCTCGCTCTCGCGGATGATGCGCTTGAGGTCCTGCACGATGGGGGCGTCCACGTCACCCACACGCTTGCAGGCGAGGGCCGCCTCCACCGCGCCCACGCGCTCCATCACGTCAGGATGCTCGCCCAGGGAGATGGTGGGGCACGCCCGCTCCACGAAGTCCAGGAAGCGGCGCACCTCGTGGTCGAAGACCGCGATGTTCCCCGAGGTCT
This sequence comes from Gemmatimonadales bacterium, assembly GCA_041309665.1. GTDB lineage: Bacteria > Gemmatimonadota > Gemmatimonadetes > Longimicrobiales > Gaopeijiaceae > SZUA-318. Next base: position 14,789 of record JBFYZE010000261.1, read on the forward strand.
GGTACGCCACCGTGATGTGGTTCCCGTTCTCGGCGAGCTTGCGCAGGATCCCACCCATGGAGATGACGTCGTCGTCCGGATGGGGTGAGAACACGATGATGTTCTTCCCCGTGGGAAGCTTGGTCTTCCCGCGGATCTTGCCGATGAGCTGGTTGAAGACCTCGCCGTTGAGCGGCCCCGCCGAGCCGTGGCGCGCCACCAGGGAGCTCAGGTGGTGGTCCCGGTAGTCCTTGGTGTGGAGGTGCAGGATGGGCTTCTTGGCCTGCTGGCTCAGCCAGATGACGGCCTCTGCCTCACGGTCCGCGTCCCACACGACGTCGCCCAGGACCCAGGGTGTGCGCCTCCGTGTCAACTGCGCTGCCGCCGCCGGGTCGAGGTAGATCGTCGCGTCGTGGTGCCCCTGGAGGTAGGTGGCGGCCACGTCGGCGTGGACCTCCCCCTCCACGGCGCGCCGGATCACCCACGCCTTGTGCTCGCCGGTGGCGATGAGGATGATCTCCCGCGCCTGCAGGATGGTGGCCACCCCCATTGTGATGGCCTCGGGCGGCACGTTCTCCTCGCCGAAGAAGTCCGACGCCGCGTCGGCGCGCGTGACCGTGTCCAGGTAGATGAGGCGGGTTCGGGATTCGCGCCCCGACCCGGGCTCGTTGAAGCCCACGTGACCGCTCCGGCCGATCCCCAGGATCTGCAGGTCGATCCCTCCCGCTTCGGCGATGGATTGCTCGAAGGCGGCGCAATGGTCGTCCACCTTCTCGCGGCGGATGTCGCCCCGGGGGATGTGGATCTGCTTCTCCGGGACGTTCACGTGGTCGAAGAGGTTCTCCCGCATGAACCGGTGGTAGCTGTGCAGGCTCCCGGGCTCCATGGGGAAGTACTCGTCCAGGTTGAACGTCACCACGTTGGAGAAGTCGAGCCCGTCCTCCCGGTGCAGTCGGATGAGCTCGCGGTAGATCCCCACCGGCGTGGAGCCGGTGGCCAGCCCCAGGACGGCCTTGCGGCCCTCCTGGGCGCGGCGCCGGACGAGCGTGGCGATGCGCTCGGCCACATCCCGCGCGATGGCCTCGTGGTCTTCCAGGATGCGGACGGGGATCCGCTCGAAGCGGGTGAAGGTGTCAGGGCGTGCGTTGGTCAAGGGATCGGCTCCCGCCGTCGAATGGGCTGATCGGTGATGGCCAGCGCGGCGGCATCCGCCACGGCGCGGCGCAGGGGGACGTGCTTCTGGTTGTCCCGGGTGGGGTGCACCCGGTTGGTGAGCAGGACGACCCAGAGGTCGAGGGTGGGGTCCATCCAGATGGAGGTCCCGGTGAACCCGGTGTGACCGAAGGCCGACGCGGTCAGGTAGTCTCCGGCCGACGAGCCCTCCGCGGGCGTGTCCCATCCCAGGCCCCGGGACGAGGACGCGTCGAAGCGTCTCGTGAAGGCGGCCAGCACGCCGCGCTCGAGGAGGCGAACCTCCGCGGGGCGCGCCACCGGGCAAGGCTCCCCGGGCACCTCGCCGGGGACGCACGCGGGAGCGACGCCTCCCGCCAGCATCATGCGCGCGAACACCGACAGGTCCACCGCGGTGGAGAAGAGCCCCGCGTGCCCGGCCACCCCACCCATGGCGTCCGCGTTCTCGTCGTGGACCCGCCCCCACACCATCTCCTTCCGCCACGTGGTATCCAGCTCGGTGGTGGCGATGCGCGGCCTCAGGGACGGATCGGGCCGGTAGCCGGTGTCCAGCATCCCCAGCGGACCGAAGGCCCGGTCCCGCAGGTAGGCGTCCTGGGCCTGGCCCGTGATCCCCTCCATGATCCAGGCCAGCGTGATGATGCCGATGTCCGAGTAGAGGGTGCGGGTGCCGGGGTCCACCTCCAGCGGCTCGTCCCCGGCAGCCTGCTTGTAGGCCTCCACGCCGGCGTTGTCCCTGAACCAGGGCCGGAAGGCCGGAAGGCCCGTGCGGTGCAGGAGGAGCTGGCGGACCGTCACCGTGGCCTTGCGCGGGTCTCCCCTGGACCACCACGGGAGGTAGTCCACGACCAGGGCGTCGAGGTCCAGACGCCCCTCCCCAACGAGCATGATGGCCGCGGTGGTGGTGCCCACCACCTTGGACACCGACGCCATGTCGAAGATGGAGGTGGGCGTGGCGGCCCGGCCGCTCCCCCAGGCCAGCTCGCCCACCGAGAGGAGCTTCACGAGGCGCCCGTGGCGCCCCACCGCCAGCACGGCCGCAGAGGCGGCGGAGTCGGCGACGGCGGCGTGGAGGATGGAGTCCAGGCGCGCCAGCTTCGCCGCGTCCATCCCGACCTCAGCCGGGTCGGCCACGCTCTGGGACGCGCCGGTGGAGGCGCCGCCGCGCTCGTCCCGGGGCCGGATTCCGGCGGCGATGAGGGGGTCCTCCACCTCCAGGCGGGCTACGAAGGTGCTCACCTTCGGCCGAGAGAGCCCCTCCCCGATCGCGTGGAAGGGAGGCAGCGGGATGGGGAGGCGTCCGGACACGGCCTCCTCTCCGAACAGCGCCTTCACCGCTGCGCTCTGCGACACGTCCCGGTCGCCCCATGCCACCATGTAGGTGCCCACCGTGGGGAAGGCGGCGAGCTGGTAGGGGTTGGCGAACGCGAGCAGGACCGTGGGTCGGGTCTGCGCGCTCCTGGCCACCAGGGCGCGGAGCGCCTGCGGCACGGCGTCGGGCCCGGAGCCGGCGGACACGGGCACGTAGGAGCTGACCACGACCTGGTCGGCTCCGACCACAGCCTCCTCCGCCACCGCCCAGGCACGCGCGTCGCTCCGCTCGTCAAGGTTCAGCGTGCGCACGGACGCGAGCCGGTCGGCGAGGGCGCCGGAGAAGGCGCGTCCGGCCCACAGCCACCCCGACGGCGCGTAGCGCACGTGGGCCACCCGCCCGGCCGCCTCGGCGCGCAGCGGCACGAGCCCGTCCCGGTCGCGCGGGAGGGTGATGGAGCGGCTGGCCGCGGTGTCCGCGAAAGCCAGGTGGGGGCCGGACCCCACCACCCCGTCCACCGCGTCCAGCGACGTGAGGCGGCTCCGGTGCAGGCCGAGCCGCGCCTTCATCTCCAGGATGCGGCGGGCCGAGGCCTCCACCCGCTCCCGTGTGAGGCGCCCCGACTCCACCGCCGCCACCACCGCCGACACGGCCGTGGGGATGTCCTTGGGGGAGAGGAGCACGTCGGCGCCCGCCTCCAGGGCGCGCACCGAAGCCTCGCCGGTCCCGTAGCCGTCGCTGATGGCCCCCATGGTGAGCGCGTCTGTGAAGAGGAGCCCCCTGAAGCCCATCTCACCTCGCAGGAGCGCGGTCATGATCTCCGGAGCGAGCGTCGCGGGAAGCGACTGGGGCCCCAGGAGCCCGGGCATCTGCACGTGGGCGGTCATCACGGCGTCCACCCCTTCCGCGATGGCCGTGCGGAAGGGCGCCAACTCGAGCGAGTCCAGGCGCGCGCGGTCACCCGACACCACCGGAAGCCCCAGGTGGGAGTCCACGTTGGTGTCGCCGTGGCCGGGGAAGTGCTTGGCGGTCGTGAGCGCCCCACCCTCGCGGGCGCCCCGTATGAACGCCGCGCCCAGGCGCGCCACGAGCGCGGGGTCGGCGCCGAAGGAGCGGGTGGAGATGACCGGGTTGTCCGGGTTGGAGTTCACGTCCAGCACCGGCGCGTACAGCACGTGCACGCCCACGGCGCGCGCCTCGCGCGCTGTGATGCGCCCGTACTCGTACGCGAAGCGCTCGTCGGCGATAGCCCCGAAGGCCATGGTCGGCGGGAACGCGGTTCCGCCTCCCTGGGAGAGCATGGACGGGAGCGCGTACGCGCCGGAGATGCGCATCCCCGGTCCGCCGTTCTCGAAGTCCGAGCCGACCAGCAGGGGAATGCGGGCACGCGCCTGGAGCGCGTTGATCTTGGCGACGTAGCTGTGGGGAAGCCCGATGCTGGGGGTCAGGCCGCCGATGTGGTCGTCCTCCACCATGCGGCGCAGCGGCTCGAATTCCGGCGCGGAGGGCGAGGCGTAGGAGCCGGGAATCCACTCCACGACCAGTTGGGCCACCAGGTCCCGGACGTCGAGGGAGGCCAGCGTCTCGTCCACCCAGCGCCGTCCCGCGGCGTCGAGGGTGGCCGGTACCGGCCCGGGCGCGGGGGACGCCCCGGACGGGGTGGAAGGTGCGCCGCCGGCGCACCCACCCGCCACGAGGGGAACGAGGAGCCAGGAGGCACGCCCGGACCGCAGTCTATTCGCCATCATCGCTCTATCTCCTCGGGATCTGGATCCCGTCGCCGATCTCCGCGAAGCCGGGGATGCGCGTGGGGGTGCGGCCACTCACGTCGAACTCCCCCAGGAGCGCGCCGGCCGCGGCCGCCTGGCTGGCCAGCGAGCCGCTCCACGCCAGCACGTACGCCGGCACGTCCGGGAAGTCGGCGATGAGATAGGGGTTCCCGAACGAGACCACCACGTGGGGGACGCCCACCTCGCCCAGGCGCCGGATGAACTCCGAGACCTCCTCGGGGAGCGCGATGGTCCCCGAGCGCGAGACCACCGTGACGTACGTGCTCACCACGACCAGCGCCATCTGCCGCGCCTGGCGGAGCAAGCCGTCGTAGACGCCGGAGCCCGTGTCCCGGTCCACCTCCGCGGTGACCAGGCGGGGGTAGGTGGCGCGCAGCCGGCCGTTGAAGGCGGAGCCGGCGCGCAGATCGGTGGTCCGCCTGTAGCTCACCGACAGCACCCGGGCCGAGCGGGTGCCGCGGAGCGGCAGGAGGTCGCGCCCGTTCCTCAGCACGGTGATGGAGCGCCGCGCGATGGAGTCGGCCACCTGCTGGTGCGCCGGGATGCCCACGGCGGCGTGCACGCGCTCCAGCGCCACCTCGCGCTCACGGTGCAGCCCCAGGGACTCCTTGGTGCGCAGCAGGCGAAGCACCGATGCGTCCAGGCGTTCCCCGCTGATCCGTCCCGTGCGCGCGGCGTCGACGAGCCCCTTGGCCGCCTGTTCCACGGAAGCCGGCATGAGGATCACGTCCGCGCCCGCCAGCACCGCGCGCACGGCGGCCTCCCCGGAGCCCAGCCGCCCGGAGATGGCGGCCATGTCCATGGCGTCGGTGAAGACGATCCCCTGGAAGCCCAGCTCGTCGCGCAGGAGGCCGGTGAGGACTCCCGGAGAGAGGGTGGCCGCGTCGCCCGTGCCGCCGTTGATGGAGGGAACGGTGATGTGGGCCGTCATGATCGCGCCCATCCCCGCCGCGATGGCGTCGCGGAACGGTGGGAGCTCCACCGAGTCCATGCGCTCCCGGGAGACGGAGATGGTGGGGAGATCCAGGTGGGAGTCCACGCCGGTGTCGCCGTGCCCGGGGAAGTGCTTGCCCGTGGCGATGGCCCCGTGCTCCTGCGTCCCCCGCACCATGGCGGCGCCCAGCGCGCCGACCCGGGCCGGGTCCTCGCCGAAGGAGCGGACGTTGACGATGGGGTTGTCGGGGTTGTTGTTCACGTCCAGCACCGGCCCGAACGCGACGTGGATCCCCACGGCCCGGGCTTCCTCCGCCGTGATCCGGCCCATCTCGTACGCCAGCGCGGTGTCGCCGGCCGCGCCGAGTGCCATGAGGGAGGGGAAATTCGTCGCCCCGCCCAGCTCGATGGGGCCCGGCAGGTACATCGCGCCGAACATGCGGAAGCCCGCTCCGGTCTCGAGGTCGGCCGTGACGAGGAGCGGGTGCTTCGCGTGGCGCTGGAGGTCGTTGATCTTCGCGGCCACCTCCGTGGGGGAGCCCACCGACATGATGATCCCCCCGACGTGCTGCTCCTCGAGATAGCGCAGGGCCCGGTCGTGGCTGGCCGAGCCCTCGGGGGCGAAGTCGCCGAGGACCCAGGGCATGAGGAGCTGCCCGACCTTCTCCTCCAGGGTGAGGCCCGTGAGGGTCCGGGCGGCCCACGCCCCATCAGGCTCCGGCTCGGGCGCCGGCTCGACGGGAGCGGGAGCGGGCGACTCCTGCGGACGAGGCGCTTCGGCGACGGGCGGGGCCACGGGAGCCGCCGCTGGCTCCGGCGCCGGAGGGCCGCCGCACCCTGCCGCGAGGAGGAGCCAAACCGGGAGCCTTCCCGCCAGGCGGCGGGGGGGGACAGCGCGGCGCGGGCTGCTCGGTGCGGACATGGAAACCGGGGTTCCCTCCTGGGTGCAGGACCGTGTGCGTTGACGGCGCCGGCCGGGGACCCGAACCTTGCCGGGATGACCAAGGTGTTCCGAGGGCACTTCCGACGCCGGGTCCGGACGGGCGGGCAAGCTATTCCGGCGTCCGGACCCCTACAATGCTCGGGCAACGTGCCCTCCCCCTCAACTCCCCGACCCCAGACGACCCCGATGCGCCCCCACAAGGCCCCCGTTCTCGCCGCAGCCCTCGTGCTCGCTGCGTGCGCTACCAGCGCCCCTCCCCCTCCTCCCCCGGCGCCGGCCGCGCCCGCTCAGGCACCCGCCGCAGCACCTGCCCGGCCCGCCGCGCCGACCGCGGCTCCCACGCCTCCTCCCGCTCCCCTCATCGCGCCCGAAGCGCTGATCGCGCTCCACCAGGCCGTGCGGGTGCCGGGGCTGGAGCGGCGCGACTTCGACCACGCCACCCTGTGGCGCGTCCTGCAGCCCTTCCTCGGCGGCAGCGTCGCCTGGAAGGTGGAGGGCACGAGCGCCGAGGGGCGTGAGATCCGCCACCTGACCTTCGGCTCCGGGGCCACCAAGGTCCTGCTCTGGTCCCAGATGCACGGGAACGAGAGCACCGCCACGATGGCGCTGGTGGACATCGTGCGATTCCTCCACGAGCAGCCCGACCACCCGCTGGCCCGGCGCATCGCCTCGGGCTCGACCCTGCACATCATCCCCATGCTGAACCCGGACGGCGCGGAGCGCTTCCGCAGACGCAACGCCCAGGGTATCGACGTGAACCGTGACGCGCGCCGCCTGCAGACGCCCGAGGGGAAGCTGCTGAAGCGCGTGAGCGACGAGCTAAAGCCCGACTTCGGGTTCAACCTCCACGACCAGGGCCCCGGCACGCGGGTGGGTCGCACGAGCCGCGGAGCCGCCATCGCGCTGCTGGCGCCCGCGTTCAACGAGGCGCGGGACGTGGACGCCAAGCGCGAGCGGGCCATGCGGGTCGCCTCCGTGTTGGCCACGTCCATGCGCCCCCTCGTCACCGACCACATCACCAGGTACGACGACGCATACAACCCTCGGGCTTTCGGCGATCTCATGGGGGCCTGGGGCGCCAGCACCGTGCTCATCGAGTCAGGCGGGTGGGCCGACGATCCCCAGAAGCAGCACCTGCGCAAGACCAATTTCGTGGGGATCCTGTCGGCGCTGGACGCCATCGCCACCGGGACGTACGCCCAGTACGACCCGGCCATCTACGACACCCTCGAGCCCAACGGCCGGAGCATGCCCGACCTGCTCGTGGTGAACGGCACCCTCGCCCTCCCCGGGATCCCCACGCTCACGGTGGACTTCCTCATCAGTTACGGCCTGCCGCTGGAGAAAGCCGAGGGCACCATCACCGACATCGGTGACCTGGAGGGGACGCAAGCGCAGGACACGCTGGACCTGTCGGGGCTCTACATCATCCCCCTCCCCGAGGCGCTGGACGGGAAGGGAGGGATCGACGCCGGCGCGCCGGCCCGCTTCATCGTGGCGGAGGACGCGCAGGGGACGAGGGTCCGCTTCCGCTTCGAGGGCGGGCCGCCCAGGAAGGAGGAGTAGCCGCGGCGTGACCGGCACCCCGAGCGCAGAGACGAAGGCGGGGTTCCAGGGAGAGCCGGGAGCGTTCAGCGAAGGGGCGCTCCTGGCTCTCCTCCCCGTCCGCGCTCCCGGACCACGGGAAACCTGAACTCGGTGC
>JBFYZE010000262.1:0-5400 GCA_041309665.1 Gemmatimonadales bacterium
TCACCGAGGAGGCCTGGTGGCGCTACGGGAGGGAGCTCACCTCCCGCCGGGAGCAGTACAAGCGCCTTTCCCTGGCAGGGTCGGTGGCCGCCACGGCCGTCATGGTGGGGGGGTGGGCCACCGGCGGCATGACCCTCGTCGGAATGTGGTTTCTGTGGGGCAACGCTCCCGACGCGCTGGTGGACGGAGCCCGCTGGCTCCGCTTCGGGGGATCGGCGTGGCGGGGCCGCCAGGAGTGCTCGCGCTGCGGCCACGCCTTCCAGAGCTTGCGCTACCGGGACCGGGCCGGGTTCGGTCTCTTTCCTGGCGACGAAACCGGCCGCGTGGACGTGGTGTACCGCTGTCCCGGGTGCGGCCACTACCGCGACGGCGGGCTCCGCCTCACCGGCTTGGAGGCGGAGCGGACGCTGCGACGCACGCTGGCCTATCACCACTTCGCGGGTGCCTCGGAGCGTCGCGTGGTATCCGCCACGCGCCTCATCCAGGAGGCGGGCACCCCCAAGGATCTCATGCGAATCGTAGTCAAGGACGGCAGGCGTCTGGGGGACCTTCAGCGCACTGGCGCAGTGGCCCTGGAGATCGCGGCCAACGAGAGTGCCGAGCAGCACCTCCTCGAGCTCGAGTTGGCCGAGCTGGTGGCCCACTGGCGTAGGGAGGAGGAGCTGGCCGGCATCATCGACGGCGAGCTGACCCCCCTCCCGGTGCTTGAGACGCTCCGGCGCAAGATGGCGGGACAGGGATGAACGCTTCGCCCTTCTCCCGAGCCAGGACTCTGGGCGCGGCGCTGGTCGCTGTCGCCGTGGGGGCGTGCGCCCCCGAGCGCCCCGCCGCAGGCCACGACCTGGTGGTGGCCACCATCTTCCCCGTGGCGGACCTCACGGCCTGGGTGGGCGGGGAGGCGATCCGCGTGGAGACGCTCCTCCCTCCCCGCGCCTCCATCCACACGTGGGAGGCCACGCCCGCCCAGATCCGCTCCCTGGGACACGCCCGGGCGTACATCACGGTGGGCGGAGGCCTGGACGGGTGGCTCGAAGGGATGGGCGCCGATGCCCCGGGGCTCCGGACGCTGCGACTCACCGACGGGATGACGCTGAGGCGGGCCGCGGAAGGCCACGACCACGCCCACGAACATGCCCACGGGACTGAAGCGGAGGCCAGTGGCGATCCCCACGTCTGGCTCGACCCCCTGCTCGTCCGGGACGAGTTCGTCCCCCGGATCCGCGACCTCCTCGTGGAGCTCCTGCCGACGCAGGAGGCGGAGATCCGGGCGCGGTCGCAGGCGCTGGTGGACTCCCTCACCTCTCTGGACGGAGAGATCCGGGCCATCCTGGCGGGCCGGACGCTGGACGGCTTCATCGCCACACACGACGCCTGGGCGTATTTCGCGGAACGCTACGGGCTGGTCCCTCTCGGCAACCTGTACCCGAGCCCCGGGCACGAGCCCTCCGCGCGCGGGCTCGCCGTGCTCGTGGAGGCCGCGCGCGCCGCCGGGCTCCCCTCGGTGCTCTCGGAGCCCCAGCTCTCCGAGACGGCGGCCGCGGCCTTGGCCGCAGAGCTCGGTGTGACCGTGGTCACGGTGGACCCCCTGGGGGGATCGGGCGTCGAGGGGCGCGGGAGCTATCTCGACCTGATGCGCTACAACGCCCGGGCGTTCGCCCGGGCCCTGGGAACTCCATGACCCGCACCGAACGCGCCGCCATCGTCCTGGACCGCGTGAGCGTGTCGTACGACGGACGACCCGCCCTCGAAGACGTGTCCTTCCAGGTGCCCCAGGGCGACTTCGCAGCCCTCATCGGCCCCAACGGAGCCGGCAAGAGCACCATCCTCCGACTCCTCCTGGGGCTGCGGCACCCCACCTCCGGGCGCGTGGAGGTCTTCGGCCACGCGCCCGGACGGGACGAGCGGCCCATCGGCTACGTACCGCAGAAGGTGGTCATCCCCCGAGGGTTCCCCATCACCGTCCTCGACGTCGCGCTCATGGGGCGCACGGGGATCCTGGGTCCCGGGCGCCGCCCGGGAGGACGTGACAGGGATCTCGCCATGGCGAGCCTCACCCTGGTGGGGCTGGCCGATGACGCATCCCGGCGCTTCCAGGACCTCTCGGGAGGCCAGCAGCAGAGGGTTCTCATCGCCCGGGCGCTCTGCGGCGAGCCCCGCCTCCTCCTCCTGGACGAGCCCACCGCAGGGTTGGACAGCGGTGCCCGAGCCCGCTTCTACTCTCTGGTGTGCGAGCTCCAGCACGGCCAGGGGCTGACCCTCCTGTGCGCCACCCACGACCTGGACGTGGTCGGGGAGCACGCCGACGCCCTCATCCTCCTTGACCGCGTCGTCCTCGCCCAGGGGAACCCGGACGAGGTGCTGGCGGGGAGCACCCTCGCCCGCGCGTACAGCTTCCCGAAGGCCCACGCGCACCCCCACGGCGCCGGAGGCGCGCCGTGAGCGAGTTCCTGGCGTACGCCTTCGTGCAGCGCGCGCTGGCCGTAGGGGTCCTTCTCGCGGTCACCTGCGCCGTGCTCTCGTTCTTCGTCGTCCTGAAGCGCATGTCCTTCGTGGGCGTTGGCCTCTCCCACGCCGCGCTGGGGGGCGTGGCGCTCGGTGTGGTGCTGGGGGTCCCTCCCCTTCTCGCCGCCGCGCTCTTCACCACCGGCGTGGCGTGGGTCATCGGCTGGATGCGAGGGCGCAGCGAGGTCTCCGAGGACACGGCCATCGGCGTGTTCTTCCCCACGGCCATGGCGCTGGGCGTGGTCCTCATCAGCCTGTCGCCCACGTACCGGCAGGACCTGATGGCCTACCTGTTCGGCAACATCCTCTCCGTGCGCCAGGGAGAGGTGCTGCCCCTGGCGGCGCTGAGCGCCGTCAGCCTGGGGCTGGTGGGCTGGTGGTTCAAGGAGCTCCTCTTCGCCGGGGTGGACGAAGAGGCCGCCCAGGCCGCCGGCGTCCCGGTGCGCCCGCTCCGCTTCCTCCTCCTCACCCTCCTCGCCGTGACCATCGTGGCATCGGTGCGCCTGGTGGGGATCGTCCTCGTGTCGGCGTTCCTCGTCATCCCCGCCGCCACCGGACAGGCGCTGGCCCGCTCCCTGAAGGGGATGCTCGTGCTCGCCGTGACCTCGTCCGTGGCCTCGGTGGTCCTCGGGCTCTGGCTGTCCTGGGCATGGAACATCCCCTCGGGAGCCGCCATCGTGCTGGCCTCCGCCGCCCTCTTCTTCGCGGCGCTGGCGCTGGGGAGCAGGCAGAGGGGCTGAGGAGGTCTGCTCCGGCGCCGCGCGCGCCTCAGTAGTCCACCGGGCGGAGGTAGAAGGCCCCGATCGCGCTCGACGACAGCACGGCCACCGTCGGAAGCTCCCGCTTCCAGTGCGTGGCCTGGAGGCGCCGCGACACGAGCTCCACCGCCTCCTTGCGGAAGCCGAAGCGCACGAGCTCGGGAGCGGAATAGCCGCGCAGCAGCCCGTGGAGGATGGGGTCGGCCTCGTGGTAGGTGACGCCGAGCTCGTCCTCGTCGTTGACGCCCTTCACCAGATCGGCGGAGGCAGGCTTGTCCACGATCAGCGGCGGGACCCCCAGGTGGCGGGCAAGCGCCCACACCTGGGTCTTGAACAGGTCCCCGAGGGGGTTGATGGGCGGCGAGTCGTCGGCGTGCCAGGTGAAGTAGCCCAGGAGGCGCTCACTCTTGTTGCCGGTGCCCAGCGGGAGGGCGCTGAGCCGGGCGGACTGGTCGAAGAGCACCACGGCACGCAGCCGGGCCATGAGGTTCCCCTTGCGCAGCGGGGACACGTCGGGCTCGTACCGGTCCACGTATCGGTCGATGGGCTCGCTGATCTCCACCGTGTGCGCGTGGGCGCCGGTGGCGTCCAGGACAAGCTGGGCGTGCTCCAGGCTCTCGGGGCTGGACGTCCGGTACGGCAGGCGGAACCCGTGGACGTTCTCGGGGCCGAGGGCCTTGCACGCGAGGTAGAGGCTCACCGCCGAGTCCACGCCCCCGGACACGCCCAGCACCACCTTCTCGAACCCCCGCTGGCGGCACACCTCGTCCTGGATGAACGACACGAGGTACCGCTCCACCAGCTCCATGTCCAGCTCGAGGGACGCAGGATCCAGGAGGGCGGGCCGGGTGTCCGCCGGCCCGCCGCGGCCAGACAGATGGGGCGGCGCCTCCACGAGGGCCTGCACCTCCTCGCCCGTGTCCTCCTCCTCACCGGCGGCCGCGCTTCCCCGGGCAGCCTCCAGCGCACGCTGGAGGTGGGGAAGCATCTGCTCCAGGTCGGCCAGGAGCGGCGTCTCCACACGGGCCCGGTCCAGGGCGCTGGAATCCAGCGCCGCCACCGTGACGCCCTCCTCCAGGAGTGGGCCCTCGGCGACGAGACGGCCGTCCGGGCCCACCGCGAAGGAGCCCCCGGGGAAGAGCTTTCCCCCCTCCGACCCGACGAGCTGGCACACCACCACGAACACCCCGTGCTCCTGGGCGGCGCTGGTGGCGAGGCGCTGCCACCGCTCCAGGTTGCCTGGACGCCCCTTCCCCTCGGCGCCGAAGTCCCTGGCCGGGGACGCGCTCACGACGACGAGGAGCTCGGCACCCCCCAGAGCCAGGACCATGGGCGGGAACGAGTGCCACATGTCCTCGCAGACGAGGAGGCCCATCCGCCCGAAGCGGGTGTGAAAGGTACGCACCTGCGTGCCCGGCTCCACGAAGCGCGCCTCGTCGAAGATCCCGTAGGTGGGGAGGAACATCTTCCGGTGGACGTGGCGCACCTTCCACGCCCCCTGGTCGGGGCTCAGGTACGCCGCGCTGTTGTAGAGCCTCCTGCGCCAGCGCTCGTAGAAGCCCAGCGCCAGGTCGGGCGCACCGGCCGGGGGCACCCCGAGGAGCTCGGCGAGGCGCTCCACGGAAACCGCAGCCTCGGCCACGCCCCCCTCCAGGAAGTACCCGGAGAGGCTCGCTTCCGGGAAGACGACGAGGTCGGCGTGGCTGGCCTGCTCCTCCAGCACCCGGCGCACCGCGTCCACGTTCGCCTGGACGTCGGCTTTGCGCGGCTTGAACTGGACCAGCGCTACCCGCAGGGGCGGGCGGACCTCGGCTTGATTCATGGGGCGTCCGGAGGTAGGGGTCTCGGCCCTCGCGCCGCGCAGGCCGGCGCGCGCTCAAAGGTACCTGTTCCGCGCCCTCCTTGCAGTCCGTGGGCCCCGGTGGGAACGAGGCCCGGGGTGGGGTGTTCAAGCTTCATCCGAGTCCCCCGCCGAGAGCCTGGCATGCGCCGAGTCCCGTCCGCCGTCGTCCTCCTCCTCGCCCTGGCCGCCCCCGCAGAGGCGCTGGTCGCCAGCCCGCTTCCTAAGACTGCTTCGCAGGAGCGCCCGGAAGCCGAGGTTTTCCTGAGCGCCCTAGAATCTATGACCCGGATGAGCCTG
>JBFYZE010000263.1:0-4512 GCA_041309665.1 Gemmatimonadales bacterium
GGGGTTCCAGGGCGCAGGGTCCGGGCAGGGGTTCGCGGGTCGCTCGTGACCGCCAACGCTAATCGGAAGCTCCAAGGGGCATCAAGGCAGGACGTCTGAACAGGGGATTCGACCAAGGAAGGTGAGGCATATGGAGTTCACATACTACCGGTACAAGAACGTCGTGGGTGCCTACTTCGAGATGCCCACCGGCGACGCCCGCGAGCTTCTCCCGCCGCATCTCCAGCCGGTCGAGCCGCAGCACTCGCGCAGCATCTTCGCGGTGACCTGCTTCGAGTTCACCGACAGCCTGGTGGGCCCGTACAACGAGGTGGTGCTGGGCGTCGTCGTGCCCCCCCTCGTCCAACCGGGCAAGCCCTTCCCCAGGGCTGGGTTCTACCCGTTCATGGTGGGCACGTCGACCGCTGCCTCGCGCCAGCACGCCATCGAGCGGTGGCACCTGCCGCACTACATGAAGGACCTGGACATCCGCTTCACCGAGGCGGACGGCCGGATGGACGTCTCGGTGCGGGATGACGGCGAGCCGGTCTTCGACCTCGTGGTGACGGCCCACGAGTACAACCCCATGAAGAACCTGTACAACTGCTTCATGGCGGACGCCGACGGGCACTACAAGGCCAACATCTACATGGAGGCCGCCCACTCCGAGCACGAGAACGAGCGGGGATCCATCACGCTGCACGCCCACGCCATGACGACAGGGCTCACGATCGAGGACGTCGCCACGTCGCCCTTCCGCGAGGAATGGTATCAGGCCGGGCTGCAGACCTTCGAGCCGCTGGAGACGCTCTGAAGGACCGCAAGGTCTTCGTCATCTTCAACCCCGCCTCCGGACGGGGGCGGGGCGCGCGTCGCCTCGGCAGCTATCGGTCGCTGCTGGAGGAGCACCTTCCCGGGGCCGAGATCGGCACCACCAGCCTCCCCGGGGAGGAGCGGGAGCTGGCGGAGCGTGCGCTTCATACCGGAGCGGACGTGATCGTGGCGGTGGGAGGCGACGGCACATGGAGCAATGTCGCCGACCGCGTGGTCGCTTCCGGCCGTTCCGACGTCTGGTTCGGGATCCTCCCGAACGGAACCGGGAACGACTTCGGCCGCAATCTGGGATTCGACCCGGCCAACGCTCGCGAGGCCGTCCGCGTCCTGGCCGCAGGGCACACCAGGTTCGTCGATGTCGGACGCCTGGACACGCCGAGCGCCTCCGAGCACACGCCGGACCGCGTCGAGTTTCGCCATTTCCTGAACCTGGTGGGCTTCGGCTTCGACGTGGCCGTCATAGACGCTGCGGCTAAGGCGCGCTTCCTGAAGGGCGAGCTGCTCTACAAGGTGACCGCGCTGCAGCAGCTCTTCCGGTTCCCCGGCTCGCACATCGGCATCGAGGCGGACGGCGGCGAGACCCGGAGCGGACGCCACCTGATGCTCACGGTCTCGAACGGGCGGTACTTCGGTGGTGGCTTTCCCATCGCGCCGGCGGCGACACCGTTCGACGGGCGCCTGCACGCCTGCCGCATCATGGACGCGCCACCCTTCGGCCGCCTCAACCTCTTCAACCTCGCCGAAAAGGGTCGCCACGTGACGTCGGAGCGGGTCGAGATCCTCGACGGGGAGCGCTTCCGGCTCACGTTCGACGCCCCCCCACGCTTCGAGATGGACGGAGACGTCCGCCAGGCGTCGGCCCCGGTCCTCGAAGTCCGGGTCCTCCCCTCGGCACTCAGGGTCATCGCGCCCGCCTGAGCCCGGCACCGCCGGAGGCGCGACCACCGCAAGATCGACCGGGGATGAGAGCAACTCTGCGGCGCGGAGTACTTGACGCTTCGGCGAGCTTCGTTGTAGAATCCCCACATGACGCTTCCCTCGCCACGCCCCCGCGCCCCGAAGGGCCCCCCCGTGGCCCTCCACGACCGGGCCATGGACAACCTCCGCTACATCCGGGAGACGATGGAGCGCTCCCAGTCCTTCACCGCGGTCCCGGGGCTGGGCGGCGTGCTCATGGGGCTGATCGCGCTCGGGGCAGCGCTCGTGGCCGTGCGGGCGCCTTCCACCCTGGCCTGGGTGGCGGTGTGGATGGGCGCCGCCCTCGTGTCGTTCGGCGTGGCCGTGGTCGCCATGAGCCGCAAGGCCCGCACGGCAGGGGGAAAGCTCCTCGAGGGCGCGGGCTGGAAGTTCACGTGGAACCTGACGCCGCCGCTCCTGGTGGGCGCACTGCTGACACTCGCGCTCACCCGCGCCGGCGCCACGCAGCTCCTCCCAGGCGCCTGGCTGCTCCTGTACGGCACCGGCGTCGTCACCGGGGGGGCATTCTCGGTGCGGGTGGTACCTCTCATGGGCCTCGCCTTCATGCTCTCGGGCGCGGCGGCGCTCTTCGTGCCCCCGGGGTGGGAGAACGTGATCATGGCCGCCGGGTTCGGCGGGCTTCACATCGTGTTCGGCATCGTGATCTGGAGGCGGCATGGCGGCTAAACGGGAGTCGGTGGCCCGGAGCGGGGCCGAGGTGAGCCGGACCCCGGCCCCCCTGGGGAGCGTCCCCGGGCTGGGGGCCGAGGGGGGTCCCCTGGAGCTGGATCGCCTCATCCACGAGAGGGTCCGTCTCGGGATCGTGAGCGCGCTGGCGGTCAACGGCATCATGCCCTTCACGGAACTCAGGAACCTCCTCGGCACCACCGACGGGAACCTCAGCGCCCACGCCCGGCGTCTCGAGGACGCCGGCTACGTGCTCTGCCGAAAGTCCTTCGAGGGCCGGACCCCCCGCACGGACTTCGAGCTGACGTCCCGGGGGCGCAAGGCGCTGCGAGCCTACCTGGATCACATGGAAGCCATCATCCGCGCCACGCGCGACCCGGAGACCGGTTCATGAAGATCAAGCCGGGACCTGCCATCTTCCCCGAGCCCTCGCCGCGGTTCCATGTGGCCATCATCATGGACGGCAACGGCCGCTGGGCCACGGCGCGAGGGCGCCCCAGGGAGCTGGGGCACCGGCAGGGAGCCCTCGCCGTCCGAAGGGTCGTGGAGGCGGCACCCGGAGCGGGGGTCGGGATCCTGACCCTCTACGCCTTCTCGTCGGACAACTGGAAGAGGCCCCCCCGGGAGGTCCGGGCCCTCATGTCGCTCTTCCGGCGGTATCTGCGGTCGGAGGCCTCCGAGCTGCGGGACCAGGGCGTCCGCCTCCAGGTCATCGGCCGCCGTGACCGGCTCCCGCGCACCGTCGTCAGGGCCATCGAGGAGGCAGAAGCGACCACGGCCGGCGGCGCCCGCCTCCTCCTGCGCCTCGCGGTGGACTACTCGTCCCGGCAGGCCCTGCTGGAGGCGGCTCGGAGGTGCACCCTCTCCGGCGGAGTGGACGAGGATCGCTTCGCCAGCGCCATGGCGGAAGCCATCCACGGCAACGAGGGCGGCGCCCCCGACGTGGACCTCATGATCCGCACCGGCGGGGAGCAGCGGCTCAGCGACTTCCTCCTGTGGGAGTGCGCCTACGCCGAGCTGGTGTTCACCCCGTGCATGTGGCCCGACTTCTCCGGGGAGGCCCTGGAGGCGGCGGTGAGCGAGTTCCGGAGGCGGGATCGGCGGTTCGGCGCGGTGGCGGCGGTCGTCTGACGTGCTTCTCCCACCCACCGACCGCCCCGTCGCCACCAGCGTCGT
Source organism: Gemmatimonadales bacterium (assembly GCA_041309665.1). GTDB lineage: Bacteria > Gemmatimonadota > Gemmatimonadetes > Longimicrobiales > Gaopeijiaceae > SZUA-318. The sequence continues at coordinate 3,634 of JBFYZE010000263.1, forward strand.
GGAGGTCCGCAGCTACGAGCTCGACTCCTTCGGCCACGCCAACCACGCGGTGTTCCTCAATTGGCTGGAGTACGGCCGCTTCGGAGCCCTGGACCGCGCCGGGTTCCCCTACCACGACATCATCGCGCGGGGGTGGGGGATCTATGTGGTGCGCCTCGAGGTGGACTACCTGCGGGAGGCCCGCCTCGGCGAGCGCCTGCTGGTGCGCACCTGGGCGGACGGGTACCGGCGCACATCCATGGTGCTCGCCCAGCAGATCGTCCTGGAGCAGAACCCATCCGTGGAGATCGCACGCGCGCGGGTGACCGCAGTCTGGGTCGGCCCCGACCGGCGGCCGCTGCGCGTCCCCGAAGAGATCCGCGAGGTCCTCGGCGGAGAGATCGCTTCCCCATGACGCAGCCTCCCGTCGTGGGGAACGACATCGTGGACCTCGGGGAGCCCAGGACGGAGGGAAAGCACTCCGACCGACGCTTCGTCGCCCGGGTCCTGGGCGAAGACGAGCGCGCGGTGCTCGCGCGGGCGGAGGACCCGGGCGTGGCACTCTGGGCATTCTGGGCCGCCAAGGAAGCAGCCTACAAGGTGGCGTCCAAGCTGCTGGGCGCGCCCCCGGTCTTCATCCACGTCGCCTTTTCCGTGACCTGGACCGACACCGCACCCGATCGGTGGGAGGGGAGCGTATCCTACGAGGAGTTGGAGATCCCCGTCGTGGCCGTCCGCTCGGGGACGATGATCCACGCCGTCGCCGTGTCCGGGGCGGAGATCGGGTCCGCGTTGCCGGGAGCCGAGCTTCTGGACGTTCCTGCCGAAGCGTGGGGTGCCCGCCTGGCGGAGCTCCTCTCCCGTTTCACCGACCGCGAGGCGGACGCCGTGCACTCCCTG
>JBFYZE010000264.1:0-6013 GCA_041309665.1 Gemmatimonadales bacterium
GCGTCCGTTCCTTCGTCACCGCCGGCCGGGGCGTCGGCGCACGCGGCCGCGCCCACCAAGGCGGCGACCACCGCCAGCACACCGTGCGCCTTCATGGCATCTCCAGGTTCACAAGCTGTCCCATTCCGGCCAGCGCTCCTGCCAGCATGGCGTAGGTCCCGGTGACCATCATCAGCCCCACGAGCACCAGCAGCACGCCCGCGACGCGACCCAGCGGGACCATCCATCTCCGGACGTGGTGCAGGCCGGCGAGAAACCCGTTGAACATGGCGGAAGCGGCCACGAAGGGAACCCCCAGCCCGGCCGCGTACGTGGCCAGGAGCGCGGTGCCCTCGCCGCGCGTGGCCTCCATGCCGGCGTAGAGGAGGATGGAGGCGAGCACGGGCCCGATGCACGGGGTCCAACCGGCGCCGAACGCCACGCCCACGAGGAACGAGCCGGTCCAGCCCGAGGGCCGGGACGCGAGGTGCACGCGGAACTCGCGGGAGAGGCCCGGCACCCGGAGAAGCCCGGTCAGGTAGAGGCCGAACACGATGAGGGCGAGGCCGCCGGCGCGGTTCAGCCAGGGGAGGAGGTGGGCGAAGGCCTGCCCCGCGGACGTGGCCGCCCAGCCCAACGTCATGAAGACGGCGGTGAAGCCGCCTACGAAGAGCACCGAGTGGACGACCGCGCTCCGACGGGCGGAGCGTGAGCTCCCGTCCCTGAGCTCCTCGAGCGTCAGGCCGGAGACGAACGCCACATAGCTCGGCACGACCGGGAGCACGCAGGGAGACAGGAACGAGACCAGGCCGGCCGCGAAGGCCAGCGGGAACGAGACGGTGATGTCCATGGGAGCGGCGGGAGGGCCCGTGGCCTCTCAGAGGGTGAAGTCGGTGAGGAGGCGCTTCTCCTCCTCGCCGAGCCTCGCCCGGATCTCCATGTGGCGCTCCAGCCCGCTCCCCTTGAGCTTCTCACGGAGCAGCTGGTCCAGCTGGAACAGCCCCGCCGAATTGGACATGTCCACCGTGACCCGGATGGCGCACTCCGACCCCCGTTCCAGCCTCACACCCTCGATGGCCGCCGCTGACACGGAGTGGATGGAAAGGGATCCGGCGGCGAAGGGGATGCGCGAGCGGCCCTTGGCCATGTCGAGGGCGTCGGCAATGCGCACGACGCCCGCCTCCAGCGTCATGGGCCTCCCCCCGGAGCGATGCGAGATGATGGCGTGGAGGACCTCGGAGCGGATGACGGTGGAGCGCCGCTCGTCATAGAGCCGCGGGAGCATCTGGCGGAGCTTGTCCTGGGCCACGAACAGGGAGAACGCTTCGTGGTCCACGCGGTGGATGGACATGCCCACGTCGTGGAGAAGTGCCGCCAAGGTCACCACGATCTCCGCATCCTCGGGCTCCATGGCGTAGTCGTGCACCACCGAAGGCTGGACGCCGGCCTCCATGAGGAGCCGCAGCATGCGCACGGCAAGGTTCATGACGATCTTCACGTGAACCGGCCCGTGGTCCGTCATGGACAGCCGCTCCATGGCGTTCACGTTGGCAGCCAGCCAGAGTCCGTAGAGGTCGTCGTCGGAGTTCACGGCCTCCATGAGCTGGTGGAGCTTCGGGTTGTGCCGGTCGGGGACCGTCATGACGACGCGCCGCTCGAAGCGGTCGTCCACGCCGCGCGCCAACTCCTCCTCCTGCGCGGGGGCGTCGGGCTCGTAGGGCAGGTCCGTCATGACGTGCTTCCTCGCAGGTGCGTGCTCACAGGGCCTTCTCCCAGTCGACGACCTTCTCGGCCCCGTCCACGACGACCACCGTCCCGACGATGCGATCGTGGATGGCCTGGCGGTTCGAATCCCAGTACACCTGGGCGAATCCGAGAAGTCCGGTGGCGAGCCCGGCGGCGTACCCGCCCGCCCGCTCGAACGCCGTCCACCATGTGATGGGCTCTCCGTCCAGCCTCAGGACACGGATCTTGAGGAGGCGCTTCCCGATGGTCTGGCCCTTCCACCACGAGAGCATGACCGTGAGATAGAGCGACGCCCATCCGAAGCCGAATCCGAGCTCGTCGAGGATGCCCCGGAATGAAGCGAGGAGCGTGCCACCCTCCTGCTCCTGGCGAAGCTCCTCGCGCAGCTGCTCCAGGTCGCGCTGTCGGGCCGCGGTGGAAGCGGTGAGGCTCGCCACCTTGGCCTGCAGCCTCCGCACGCTGTCGGCGACGACGGAGTCCGCGAAAGGAAGAGCCGCGCTGTCGTCCGGCGCCAGGTCCGCCGTGTTCCGGACGAGGGCGCTGTCGCCCTGGGCCGCCACGATGGCCTCGTCCACGAGGGCGTCCGCGTCGGCACTCCACTGGGCATGGTCGGGGAGCAGGTCGGCGAGGACCTCGCGCACCTGCTCCTCGGTGAGCCCGGCCCCGAAGCCGCGGCGGGCCAGATCGGTTGCGGCGGCGTGCGCTTCCTCACGGGTAGCCGCCCGCTCGATGCGGTGGGCGTCCCCGACGCCCTCGATGAGGGTCATGAGGCCGGCCGCGCCCGAGAGCTGGGCTTCGGGGACCTCGGAGCCCTCCGATGGCTCGCCGTCGTCGCTCCTGTCGCTGCCCAGCTTACCCGCTACCGCCAGCCCGGCGACGATGGTGATGATGCCGATCCAGGTGCCGAGGCACCCCACGCTCAGTCGCATGGCGCGTCCGAAGACGGTTCCCCGCACCGGAGTGCGCTTGAAGCCCTCCCGGATGAAGAGCGCCGCGGCGACCAGACCGAGGACGAGGGCGAAGCTCTTCGTGAGGAGCGTGATGATGCCGATGACGGCCAGGTCGATGAGGAGCGCGCCGAGCCGTCGCCCCGGGCTGGCCAGTGGGAGTCCGAGGAGTGAGGGAGCGACCTCGAACGCGTCGGGCGTGATGATGCTCCTCGGGTCCCGCTGGGGGGCGACGCGGATCGGCATGTCCCTGTCGGAGCGGGTCACTCTTTCCGACGTTGCGCCCAGATCACCAGGGCCAGGCCGGCGGCTGCCCCGAGGAGGATGCCGCCGAGGAGCACGCGCTGGCGCGAGCTGGAAAGGCGGATGGGAGGCATGACGATCTCGTCCTCGTCGAGCCCGCTGCCGAAGGGCAGGACCACGCCTGCCTCACCGCCCGCGGAATCCGCATCCATCTCGTCGCCTCCCCATCCGCACGACCCGCACGCCACCAACCGGCGCTCCTTGGCCGTGCGGTTGGGATAGCCCACCTCCTCACCGCACGTGGGGCACGCGAGGCCCGAAGGTCGCGGCCGGATGATGCCGTAGAGCACGCCTTTGGAGAGGTCCAGCTCGTCGGCGATCTGGTTGACGCTCCACTCCGATCCCCAGTAGAGCTCGTTGGCCTTGCGTTCGATTTCCTGGTCGGCGGCGGCGCCGGACATGGATCCCCCCTTCCCTTGACCCTCATTTCGACCTTGAACAACATAGCTTGGCCGCACCCGTCCCGCACCGGCGAAGTGGTCCGTGCAGACGGGATTTTTCGTTCGTGAGGAGGAACCGCGGGCCTTGAAGATCCCCGTTTCCCACGGCTGGCTCGAGGCCGTCGTCAAGGAACCCGAGGACGCGCCGCGCGGTGCTGCGGTGGTGTGCCATCCCCATCCGCTCCACGGGGGCACCCTGCACACCAAGGCGGTGTACCGCGCGGCCCAGGGCCTCAACGACGCTGGGCTGGTGGCGCTGCGCTTCAACTTCCGTGGCGTTGGCGTGAGCACGGGGAGCCACGACGACGGGCACGGGGAGCAGGACGACCTGCGTGCGGCGCTGGATTGGCTCGAGGTCCGGTACCCGGAGCTCCCCCTCGTCGTGGGCGGCTTCTCGTTCGGCTCCATGGTGGGCCTGGGGGTTGGGAGCGGCGACCGGCGCGTGGTGGCGATGCTGGGCCTGGGGCTCCCGGTGAAGAAGCCGCAGTACGACTACTCCTTCCTGGCGCGAGCCGACAAGCCGGTCCTCGTGGTCCAGGGCGAGGACGACGGGTTCGGGTCTGGGGCCGCGGCGGCGGAGTTGCTTCGGCCCATGGGGCCGCACATCACGCTGGTTCGGCTCTCCGGGGCGGACCACTACTTCGTGGGCCGGTTGGACGAGCTGCGGGAGACCATCGCGGGTTACTTTCACTCCGGCCCCGGCGCGCGCGTGCTGGCGGCCTTGTAGGAGGGCCGACCCATGCGCGAGCGCGACCGTGTGATCCAGAGCCTGGAAGGGGCCTTCCGGGAGGCGTTCCGCGCCGCCCAGGAGCGCGACGACAAGGAGGGGATGGCGAAGCTGGATCTGGACTTCCAGCGTGACCAGATCCACCTGGAGGTGCTCCTGGACATCCGGGACCTCCTGTCCGCCCCGACCCAGGAGGGGAAGGTTTCCTCGTTGCTGGAGAAGGCACAGGCGCTGCGGCAACTGACCAGGCTACGGTGATCATGAAGATCTACACACGGACCGGCGACGCCGGCGACACCGCGCTCTTCGGCGGTGGGCGCGTCTCCAAGGACCACCACCGGGTATCCGCCTACGGGACGGTGGACGAGCTGAACGCCAGCGTGGGGGTCGCGGCGGCGGCGGTGGCGGACGCGGAGATCCGGGAGCGCCTGGGTCTCATCCAGCACGACCTCTTCGCGGTCGGCGCGCTCCTCGCGACCGAGCCCAGCAAGGGTGCCCGGCCCCGGCCGAAGGGGCTTCCCGAGCTCCCCCGGGGGCGGGTGGCGGAGATGGAGGCGTGGATGGACGCCGCCGACGGCGAGCTCGAGCCGCTGCGCGCGTTCATCCTTCCCGGCGGGTCGCCGGGCGCCGCCGCCCTCCACCTGGCGCGGACCGTCTGCCGACGGGCCGAGAGGGCCGTGGTGCACCTCGCCGCGGTGGAGCAGGTCGAGGAGGGGATCGTGGTGTACCTGAACCGGCTCTCGGACCTGCTCTTCACCTTCGCCCGCGTGGAGAACCGTCGCGCGGGAACCCCGGACGTGGAGTGGCGGAAGGTGTGATCCGGCTCCCGTTCACACGCGAGCCCCGCCCGGGCGACACCCTCCGGGGGGACATCCGCATTCCCGACGGGCCGCCACCGCGTGCCGCGGTGGTGCTGGCCCACGGCTTCAAGGGCTTCAAGGACTGGGGGTTCTTTCCCTGGGTGGCCGAGCAGCTCGTGGGCGCCGGCTACGCGGTGGTGACATTCAACTTCTCCCGCAACGGCATCGCGGGCGATCCGGGGCGCATCACCGACCTCGACCGGTTCGCGTCGAACACGCTCTCCCTGGAGCAGGAGGAGCTGCGGGCCGTGCTCGCGGAGGTTCTGGACGGAGACCTCCTGCCCCGGAGGCCGAAGCGTGCGGCGCTCCTCGGCCACAGCCGCGGGGGGGGACACGCGGTCCTGGCGTCCGTGGTCGAGCCGAGGGTCGGCGCGCTCGTGACGTGGGCGGCGGTGGCCCACTTCGATCGGTGGACGGAGGAGACGAGGGCCCTCTGGCGCGCCGACGGACGGATCTGGGTTCTGAACCAGCGCAACGGGGAGCAGATGCCGGTGGGGCTGGAGCTCCTGGAGGACTTCGACGCGCACCGGGTCGAGTTGGACGTGAGGGCCGGAGCTGCGCGGATCACGGCTCCCTGGCTGATCATCCACGGCACCGAAGACGTCACGGTGTGGCCCGGCGACGCGGACGCGCTGGTGCGGGCGAACCCGGGAGCCAGGCTCCATCGCGTCGCCGGGGCTGGACACACCTTCGAGGTGGGGCACCCCTTCGGAGGGGCCTCACCGGAGCTGCGTGAAGCCATGGACCGGACGCTTGAGCACCTGCGCCGCCATCTGGAGCCGTAGCCATGGAAGGTGAGGATCGGGGGGCGGCCATGGCGGCCAGCTTGGTCCGGACCGCCCGATCACTGGGCGTCTCGGCGGAGGGCATCCCAGCCCTGAGCAGGGCCTACGCCCTCGCCATGGAGCCCAGGGCCGCCGCGCTGGGCGACGACCGGCACCCTGCGTTTCTCCACCCGGGGCGCTCGGTGCTGATCCTCCTGCGGGACGTGGGCTGCGTGGACCCGGTGAC
>JBFYZE010000265.1:0-9718 GCA_041309665.1 Gemmatimonadales bacterium
GGGCGTGGTGTCCCTCAAGCAGTACCTGCAGCCGCGGAGGGACCAGCGGCAGTGGGTCACCGACGTGGCCCGCGCCGAGGGGCTGATGGTGACGTCGGAGGGAGGAGACCTCTTCTACGACGTGGGGATGGTGCTGGACGGCCACAGCGGGTGGGAGCATCCGATCCCGCAGGTCCCGATCTTCTCCGACCTCGCCCGCTTCTTCGGCAGGGCGGGAACCGTCTATTCGCCCACCTTCGTGGTGGTGGGCACCGCCGACTGGAACATCGAGTTCTTCTACGCGGACACCGACCTCTGGAAGGACGCCAAGCAGCGGCGCTGGATGCCCTGGCGGCAGAACATGGGGCACTTGCGCCGGCGCTGGCTCCGCCCCGAGACGGACTACTCGTGGCCCCTGCTGGCGCAGGGGGTGGCGGATATCGTCGCCGAGGGCGGGCACGCGGCCATCGGCTCCCACGGAGAGCACCTCGGGATCGCCGCGCAGTGGGAGGTCTGGATGGCCGCCTCGGCCATGGGCCCCCTGGGGGCCATCCGCATGGGGACGCTGGACGGGGCGTACTTCCTGGGCGCCGACGAGGACATCGGATCCATCCGAGCGGGGAAGCTGGCCGACCTGCAGGTCCTCGACGCCAACCCCCTGGACGACATCCGGAACACGGCGAAGATCCGCTGGGTGGTGAAGGGCGGGGTGGTGTACGAGGCCGAAACTCTGGACGAGGTGTGGCCGCGGCAGCGCCCCTTCGGGCCCTACACGTGGGTGGACGAGGACGTGCTGAAGCAGGACAAGAAGCCCGTGGACGGGTGGGCCAGGGTGAGGTGAGCGGGAGGGTGGGCGCCGCCCGGCACCGTCGCGGGCGGCGCCACCCTCTGCGCCGTCAGCCCACCGAGCGCGCCATCTCCGGCAGCCGGCCCATCCAGGGGCGGGCGCGCTCCAGCTGTCCCGCCAGCCGGAAGAGGACGTCCTCGGCGCCGAAGCGGCCCACCAGGTGGATTCCCACGGGGAGCCCCTGGGCGTTCCAGTGGAGCGGCACGGACATGGCCGGGTGGCCGGTCACGTTGAAGACCGGCGTCCACGGGATGAACGAGAAGGCGTCCTTGGCTGCCTCGTCGAGCATCCCGGCGGCGCGCACCACCCGTCCCGAGCCTGCCGCTCCCAGGAGCTTCAGGGCGCGGAGTTGACCCGGCTTCGGGCCCAGCGAGCCCACGAGAGGCGGAGGGGAGGCCAGCGTCGGCGTGAGGAGCACATCGTGCTCCTCGAAGAAGGGGCCCACGGTCCGGCCCACCCGCTCCAGCGTCCGCAGCGCCGTGGCGTACTCCCGGGCCGAGAAGGCGTCGGCGAGGAGCCCGAGCGCCCAGGTAGCCGGCTCCAGGTTGCCCCGGCGTGCCCGCCGCCCCAGGACCCGGGCGCAGAACTCCAGGTCGGCGCCCAACTCCGCGGCCACCGTGGTGAGGAACGCGAACGTGAAGGCGTCGGCGTCCACCTCGGGCGTCGCCTCCTCCACCTGGTGCCCCAGCGACTCGAGGAGCCGTGCGGCGTCCTCGGTGGCGGCCACGCAGTCGGCATGCACCTCCGCGTGGAGGAGGGGCCGGGTCGTGAAGCCGATGCGCAGGGGGCGGGGGTCGCGCTCCACCTCGGCCAGGTACGGCCCTGCCGGGGGCGCGATCTCGAAGGGCGCCCCGGTGTCGGGGCCGTGGGTGGCGTCGAGCATCGCCGCCGAGTCGCGCACGGAGCGCGTGAGGACGTGCTCGATGGCCGCACCGCGCCAGAGCTGGCCGAAGTCGGGCCCGGTGGGCGTGCGCCCCCGGGTGGGCTTGAGGCCGAAGAGGCCACAGCACGACGCGGGGATGCGGATGGAGCCCCCGCCGTCGCCGCCGCTGGCCATGGGCACGATCCCCGCGGCCACCGAGGCGGCGGAGCCGCCGCTGGAGCCGCCGGGCGTGCGGTCCGTGTCCCACGGGTTGCGGCAGGGGCCGAAGAGCTCGGGCTCGGTGTAGGGGACCAGGCCGAACTCGGGCGTGTTGGTCTTGCCGAAAACGACGAGGCCGGCGGCGCGTACCCTGCTGGCCATCTCCGAGTCGTGGTCGAGCGTGACGCCGGCGAGGAGGCGCGACCCCGAGGTGGTAGGGTGGCCCTTGTAGAAGGTGATGAGGTCCTTGGCCAGGAAGGGGACGCCGGAGAAGGGACCCGCCGGGGGGGACGTGGCGGCCGCCCCGGCGTCGCCCTCCATGAAGCGCACCACGGCGTTGAGCCTGGGGTTGAGCGCCCGGGCCCGCGTCAGGGCCAAGTCCAGGAGCTCGCCGGGCGTGACGTCCCGATTGCGCACCAGGGCCGCCAGCCCCAGGGCGTCGTGGGAGAGGTACTCGTCGTGGGTCAGGGCCATATCGTGATCCTCCTGGCGGAACCTCCTGGCGTGCCCTCGGGTGTGTCAAGGAAGGGGCTCCGGGGTGGCGCCAGGGGATCCTGGGCGTCACCCTTGGGGTGTACCCCGAAAAGGAGATCCCATGACCCTCGCAGGCGGCGAAGTGGCTCGCCTCTCCGGACTGCTGGCCTACCAGGACGGCTCGGTGGTGAGCCGCCAGCTCGTGAAGAACGCCTCCGGCGGTGTGACGCTCTTCGCCTTCGACCAGGGCGAGGCGCTCAGCGAGCACACGACGCCCCATGACGCGCTCATCGTCGTGCTGGACGGAAGGGCGGACGTCACCGTGCTGGGCGAGACCCACGCCGTCTCCGCCGGGGAGACCATCTTCCTCCCGGGCGGGAAGCCCCACGCGGTCGCGGCGCCCGAGCGGTTCACGATGCTCCTCGTGATGCTGAAGAACGCATGACGGACTCCGTGCTCCTCACCGCCCTGCTCCAGGTCGAACCGGCGGGGGGGCTCTCCGAGGCCCTCTCGGCCAGCCCTCTGCTGGCGCTGGCGACCCTCTTCGGCGCCGGGCTCCTCACCAGCCTGACGCCCTGCGTGTATCCCATGATCCCCATCACCGTGTCGGTCATCGCCGGCACCGCCAGGGAGGGGCAGAGCAGGGCGCGCACGGTGAGGCTGACCCTCACGTACGCGGTGGGGATGGCCACCTTCTACGCCTTCCTGGGCGCGCTGGCGGGGATGACGGGGACGCTCTTCGGCACGGTGAGCGCGAGCCCCTGGGCGCTCCTGGCCATCGGCAACCTGCTCCTGCTGTTCGCCCTGGCCATGCTCGACGTCCTTCCCGTGCCGGTGCCGCGCCGCCTGATGCAGTGGGCAGGGAGCCGTAGCGGCGGGTCCTACGGCGCCGTGTTCCTGCTGGGCGCCACGTCGGGTGTCGTGGCCGCGCCCTGCGGCGCACCGGCCTTCGCCGTGGTCCTCACCTGGGTGGCCGCGACCCAGGCCGGGCTCATGGGGTTCGTCTACCTCTTCGTCTTCTCCCTGGGGATGACCGCGCTCCTGGTGGCCGTGGGGATCTTCTCGGGAGCGCTGGCGCTACTACCTCGGTCGGGGACGTGGATGGTGTGGGTGAAGCGGGGCGCGGCCCTCCTCATGATCGTCATGGCGGAGTACTACTTCGTTCAAGCGGGATACAACCTGTGAGCGTGCGCATGGCCCCTTCCCGCGTTTCCGCGTTCTTGGTCGCTCTCTCCGCCCTCGCGGGCCTGTCGCTTCTCGCTGTGGGAGTGTCGGCCCAGGGCGTGGGCCCTGCGGTGGGCACCCAGGCGCCCGCCGCCGCCCTCGAGGACCTGGACGGGAAGGCGGTCCAGCTCCTGAGCTACGCGCCCAGGGGGAAGCCCGCCCTCATCGAGTTCTGGGCGTCGTGGTGCGAGCAGTGCGAGGCGCTCCAGCCTCAGCTGGACCGCATCCGCGCCCGCCATGGCGACAAGCTCAGCATGGTCGCGGTGGCCGTCGCCGTGTCCCAGTCGGTGCGGAGGGTGAAGCGCCACCTGGAGGAGCACGAGCCAGGATATCCCTATCTTTGGGACGCCCGCGGCGAGGCGGTGCGCGCGTACAACGCACTCACCACCGCCCTGGTGGTGCTCCTGGACGCTCAGGGGAAGGTGGTATACGCGGGCGTGGGATCCGACCAGAAGCTGGAGGCCGAGGTGGCGAAGCTGTTGGGAGGATGAGAGGGGAGGGGCCCGCCGGGCCCCTCCCCCCTCTGACCAACGGGTGCTGCGCCCCTCCTGGATTACTCCCCTTCCGGCTCCGGCGTCACCTTGTCGATGATTGCGCCGAGCTCCTCGTACGCCGTGGGGTCCGTCTGGCGGAACTGGGGGATGACCCCCGCGATCCTGCCATCGGGTCCAACCACGATCACGGCGCGGCTGTCCACCATGTTGTTGGCCCTCAGGCCTCCGCCGAACGCGGCATAGGTGGCGCCGTTGTTCGCGGCGTCGCTGGTGAACACGAACGGGAAATCACCGTCCTTCAGCCACGACCCGAGGTCCTCCACCGGGTCGTTGGAGATCCCCATCACCACGACGTTGCGTCCTTCGTTGAACAGGCTTGCGTACTGATCACGGTACGCTGTCATCTGGACTGTTCAGCCAGGGGTCCTGACCCTGAAGAAGAACGCCAGGACCACGGTGTCTCCGCGGTAGTCGCTGAGGCGCACAGGGTCCCTGAGGACCCCATGCCTGGTGGCGCCGGGAAGCGCGAAGTCCGGAGCCATCTCGCCCACGGCGAGAAGCCCCGACCCGGCCACCTGGGCACCGGCGTCCGCCGGTGCGGCCACAGCCAGCGACCCCGCGAGGAGGGCGAGTGCGGTGATTCGGCGCATGTTGCTCCTCGATGGGGGGTGGGTGGGACGACGGAAGGCTTACCGTACGCGCCCGGTGCTTGTTCCCGCCAGGGGCCCGAGCTCGGGGGATCCGGACCGAACCTTGTCTCCACCGCGGCCGCTCCCCAATGTCACGCTTGCCGCGCGTCCATCCTCCCCGCACCCACCGCCCGTGACCCGACGAAAGGCCCTCGGCCTCTGGACCGCCATGGCGCTGGTGGTGGGGAACATGGTGGGCTCGGGCGCCTATCTCGTCCCCTCAGAGCTCGGCCGCTACGGGCCCATCTCGCTCCTGGGGTGGCTCGTCACCGGCGCCGGAGCCGCGTGCCTCGCGCTCGTGTTCGGCCGGCTGGGGCGCATCATGCCCGCCGAGGGCGGTCCCTACGCCTACACCCGCGCGGCCTTCGGCGACCTCCCGGGGTTCCTGGTGGCATGGGGCTACTGGGTGTCGGTGTGGGTGGGCAACGCAGCCATCGCAACGGCCTTCGTGGCGTACCTTACCCCCTTCGTCCCCGCCCTCGGCCACGCGCCGGTGGCCCAGGCGGCGCTGGCGCTGTCGGCGATCTGGATCCTCACCGCGGTGAACGCGTGGGGGCTCAGGAAGGCGGCCCTGCTCCAGCTCGTCACCACCGTGCTCAAGGTGCTTCCCCTCGTGGCGCTCGCCACCCTCGGGCTCGTGGCCATGGACACCGCCAACTTCCGTCCCATCAACGTGAGCGGAGGGTCGGGGATCTCGGCGGTGACGGCGACCGCGGCTCTGACCCTCTGGGGGCTCCTGGGGCTCGAGTGCGTCACCATCCCGGCCGACGAGGTGGACCGGCCCGCGCGGACGATCCCGCTGGCCACGGTCTTCGGCACCCTGGCCACGGCGGCGGTCTACATCCTGAGCACGGTGGCGGTGATGGGCGTGGTCCCCGCGGCGGAGCTGGCCGCCACCTCCGCACCCTACGCCGAGGCCGCAGGGCGCATCTGGGGCTCCGGCGTCGGAAGGCTGGTGGCGGCGGGGGCCGCCATCGCCGCGTTCGGGGCGTTGAACGGGTGGGTCCTCATGCAGGGCCAGATGCCTCTGGCGCCGGCGCGCCACGGCTTGTTCCCGTCCGCCTTCGGCCGTCTGTCGCCCCGTGGGACGCCGGTCTTCGGGCTGGTCCTGTCCAGCGGGCTCACCACCGTGCTGGTCATGGCCAACTACACGAGGGGCCTGGTGGGGCTCTTCGTCTTCGCCACCCTCCTGGCCACGGTCACGGTGCTCCTCTCCTACCTGGGCGCCGCGGCCGCCCAGGTGGCGTTCATCCTCCGGGGCACGCCGGGGTTCGCGGGGAAGGGTGCCAGGACGGCGCTCCTCGTGTCGGCGTTGGCCTTCGCCTATTCGGTGTTGGCGGTGGTCGGCGCTGGGTGGGACCCGGTGCTCTGGGGCGGCGTGCTCCTCGCCCTGGGGGTGCCCATCTACCTGCAGGGCGCGGGCGGCCGGGCCCGCTCCCGCGCCGAGGCACGGGCCGCGACGCTGGGCGGAGGGGAGCCCGGTGCCTGAGGGCTGCACCACCCTCCAATCCGATACCGCGCCCCTGCGGCGCGTCCTCCTGAAGCACGCCCGGCACGCGTTCGTGGGCCCGGGCCCGATCGAGGCGCAGTGGGCCCCGCTGAACTGGCTGTCGCCTCCCGACCTCGACGCCGCGTGCCGGGAGTCGGATGCGTTCGCGGCGATGCTCGATGAGTTGGGCGTCGAAGTGGCGTGGATGCCCGAGGGCGACGTGGGGATGGACTCCCTCTACGTGCGGGACGCCTCCGTGGTGTGCGACGGCGGCGCCATCCTCTGTTCCATGGGGAAGGAGCTCCGGCGCCGGGAGCCCGCCGAGCTGGAGAGCGCCTACCGCTCCCTGGGGATCGCCGTGCTGGGCGCCATCGGCGGAAGCGGGCGCCTGGAGGGTGGCGACGTGGCGTGGATCGGGCCACGGACGGTGGCGGTGGGGCGGGGGTACCGGACGAATGCGGAAGGTATCCGCCAGTTCCGGGACATGCTGGGCGCGGCGGTGGACGAGGTGGTGGTGGTCCCCCTTCCCCACTGGAACGGCCCCGCGGACGTCTTCCACCTCATGTCCGTGCTCAGCCCGGTGGCCGCGGATCTGGCGCTCGTATACTCACCCCTGCTCCCAGTCACCTTCCGCGAGGAGCTTCTGGAGCGTGGGATCGGCCTGGTGGAGGTCCCCGACGAGGAGTTCGACTCCATGGGGTGCAATGTCCTGACGGTGGCACCCCGGCGCGTGGTGGCGCTCGAGGGGAACCCCGCCACCCGACGCCGCCTGGAGGAGGCCGGTGTGGAAGTGCGCGTCTACCGGGGAGAGGAGATCAGCATGAAGGGGTGCGGGGGGCCGACCTGCCTCACGCGGCCCCTGGAGCGTGGACGCTGAGGCGGAGCGCGCCCGCCTGCCGCCCTCCACCATCGCGCCCCGCCCCCCGCCTACCGCACCCTCCCCACCACCCGGGAGTCCACCGGAGCGAAGACGCCGTCCGGCCCCGCCCACTCCAGCGTGAGAGCCTTCCCGCCGCCGGCTTGGAAGTACATGAGCTCCAGGGGGTGGAGCCCCTTGGCGAGGGCGACCTGCCCCATCTTCTCCGATACGGTGTGCGGACCGTCGTGGTCCAGCACGGGGGCCCCTCCGAAGCGGAGCACGGCGCCGTCGTCGGAGGAGAGACGGAAGGTGTACACGCCCTCCTCGGGCACCGAGAGGTAACCCCGGAAGCGGAGCCCGAACCCCTCCGCCGGCGTCCAGTCGGGGAGGGCGACCCGCTCCACCTTCTCGCGGCGCACCGGCTCCTGCCCCCGGCGCTCCAGGTCGGCCACGCGGCGGAAGCTCCCCTGGAAGAGGTCCACCACGAACCCGGCTTCCAGGGGCGTGTCCACGAGTGCCGCGGGGCGCGGCGTCGCCCGGCTGAACCTGGCCCGGCGCACGGGGCCCGCCTGGCCACCCCCGGTGAAGAGCCGCGCCGACACCGTGACGGGCTCGTCCTCCACGTCCAGCTCGAGGGGGCGGACGTAGGCCGGGGATGTGGCGGTGGGGTCGGTTCCATCCAGGGTGTAGCGGATCACTCCGGAGGCCGCTGCCGCGAGCTCGACCTCCGCCTTCTTGTCCAGCGTCAGGCCGTCCCGCTCCAGGCCGAGCACGTCGGGGATCCGGTAGCGGATACCCAGCGCGTCCATGCGCTGCAGGTGCCAGGGGAGGCGCCGGGCGAAGTCCCGGAAGTCCCTGGCCTCTGCCGGCGACCACACCACCTCGGAGAGGGCGAGCAGGCGGGGGTTCAGCATGTACTCGGCGTGGTCCTCGGTGGGGATGTACTCCGTCCAGAGGTTGGCCTGGGCGCCCAGGACCCGACGCGCCTCGGCGGCCGAGAGCTCCTCGGGGACCGGCTCGAAGGCGTAGACCCGCTCCAGGGGGAGGAAGCCGCCGATCCCCAGCGGCTCCTGCGCCGTGTCTCCCTGCAGGTAGTCGAAGTAGACGTGGCTCGTGGGCGTCATGACCACGTCGTGCCCCTGGCGTGCCGCGTCGATGCCGCCCTGCACGCCCCGCCACGACATCACGGTGGCGTTGGGGGCCAGCCCTCCCTCGAGGATCTCGTCCCACCCGATGAGCCTGCGGCCGTGGGCGCTCAGGAAGCGCTCGATGCGCCGCACGAACCAGCTCTGGAGCTCGCTCTCGTCGGCCAGCCCCTCCCGGCGCATGACCTCCTGGGCTACCTCGCTGGCCTCCCAACGGGCCTTGGGGGCCTCGTCCCCGCCGATGTGGATGTACTCCCCGGGGAAGAGCTCCATGACCTCGGTGAGGACGCCCTCCAGGAAGGTGAAGGTCTCCTCCCTGGGGCAGAAGATGTCCTCGAAGACGCCCCACGTGGTCGCCACCTCGAAGGGCCCGTCTGTGCAGGCAAGCTCCGGGTACGCCGCCAGCGCGGCGGTGGAGTGCCCGGGGAGCTCGATCTCGGGGACGATGGTGACGTATCGCTCGCGGGCGTAGGCCACGATGTCGCGGATCTCGTCCTGCGTGTAGAAACCGCCGTAGCGCACCCCGTCCCCCACGTACGGCTCGAAGTTCTTCGCCACCATGGTCTCGCGGCGCCACGCGCCCACCTCGGTGAGGCGCGGATAGCGCTCGATCTCGATGCGCCATCCCTGGTCCTCGGTGAGGTGCCAGTGGAAGCGGTTGAGCTTGTAGCGCGCCAGTTGGTCGATGTAGCGCTTCACGAACTCGGGGCCGAAGAAGTGCCGCCCCACGTCCAGGTGCATTCCCCTCCAGGGGAAGCGCGGCGCGTCGGTGACGGTGGCCGCCGGGATCCGCACCGGGCGACCGCTCCCGTCATCGCCTGCGACGGGCCGTGGCGGGAGGAGCTGGGACAGCGTCTCGAGGCCGTAGAAGAGGCCTGCGTGGTCGTTTCCGGCCACCACCACCGAGTCCCCCGTCACCGAGAGGGCGTACCCCTCCGCCGGCCCCTGGCCGGTGATCCGGAGGCACACCGAGCCGCGCTCGCAGCCGCCGGTGGTGACCGGGAGGGGCTGACCGGTGACCTGCCGCGCCGAGCGGGCCCACCGCTCCGCCACGCCTGCGGCCTCCCCGCTGGATCCCGCGGCCAGGCGCACCCCCACGCCGGCCCGGAGCTCGAAGGCGCCGCCGGCCGGCGTCACCTCCTCCGGGCGGGGGACGAGGGGGAGGGGTGCCGGCGGCGTCGCGGCGGCGCACGCCGAGGCGAGGAGCGCGAGGGAGAGGAGGGCGGGGAGACGCATCATGTGGCTGGCGGTCCGTGGAGGGTCGGAGGGCCTGCAGGGGATCGGAGAGCCCGCGGGGGTCGGGACTCCGCTCAGGAACCTATCATCCGCCGGCCCCAGGCGGCATTGGCCCGTAATCCCCCCGCGGAGTGCGTGGGAAGAAAAAGCTGTCGCGACAATGCTCTAAGCTTTATCTATCCTGAAGGTCCCTTCCGTCCC
>JBFYZE010000266.1:0-6724 GCA_041309665.1 Gemmatimonadales bacterium
CGGTACGAGTCCTTGTTGTACGAGTAGTAGATGAAGACGGCGCGCCCCTCGAGCCGCCACCCCTCCAGGAGCCCCCAGTAGCGTGAATCGAGGCTCGTCTCGCGGTTGTCCCCCAGCATGAAGTACCGGTCTTCGGGGATGACCAGGGGGCCCCAGTTGTCCCTCGTGGGCATATAGGCAGCCCGGTCCACCCCGCTCGCGAGGTGGTCCCTCTGCCACTCCATCCAGGGGTGCGCCTCGTCGCCGATGTCGGCGTGTTTCAGGTACGGCTCGTCCTGGGCCACCCCGTTGATGTACAGGGTGCGGTTCCGCATCTGGAGCGTGTCCCCGGGGAGCCCGATGAGGCGCTTCACCAGCTTGAGCGTCTCCTCGTGGGGAGGGTCGAACACCAGCACGTCCAGGCGGCGCGGCTCCGAGTACCCGGGGATGCGCAGCGCCGTGAAGGGGACGGGGGATCCGATGGCCGCCCGGTTCACCATGAGCATGTCGCCCACGAGGAGCGTGTCCTCCATGGACCCGGACGTGATGACGAAGGTCTGCACCAGGAAGCTGCGCAGCACCACGAAGAGGAGCGCGGCCATGAGCAGCGACTTGACCCACTCCACCGCCGCGCTGGCATGGGGCTGCGGCCCCTCTCCGGCCCCGGCGGCCACGGCCTGGTCCTTGCCCTCGCCCTCGGGGCCCGCCTTCGACTTCTCTCGCTTGCTCATCCGTCCTCGGTGTCGAGTTCTCGCCGCCCCGACTTCAACGCCCCACCCAGCCCCTCGGGTCCCACCACGGCCGCTGCGGGACCGGCTCCAGCTCCGGGTCGGGCTGCACGGGGGGAGCCGGCTGCCAGTCCCTGCCCAGCACTACGGTTACGTCGAGGTAGAGGTTCGAATCCGGCTCGGACAGGAGGCTACGGATTCCCAGCGCATCCGCAACGTCCCGGGCCGGGTCCAGCGAACCCATCCGGTCCAGGACGACCGAGGAATCCCGGTCGAAGGTACCGGCATTCCCGAAGAACACCACGTCGAACCCCAGGTGCCGCAGCGTCTCGGTGGCCTCCCGGGCGGCGCCGGCGTATCCTCCGCCGTTGAGCACCTCCACACGCACGCGGCCGGCGCCCGCCCGGGCGCGCACGCCCTCGGGGAGGGGAACCACGGGAGCCCCGCGCCACTGGGAGACCGCGGAGCCGACCAGGACGCCCACGAGGAGGACGACGCCGAAGACGAACGCGACACGCAGGGCGCCTCCCTTCCCGCCTCGCTTCGCCGCCGCCATCACTCCTCCACGGCCAGGCTGTTCCAGAAGCCCACGGTCTCGGGGCGCAGGGGGCTCCCTCGCTCCACGAGGTGCACGATGCGCGCCGCCAGGAGCTCGCGGACCACGTCGGTCAGCTCCTCGGGCATCCTGGCGCGCAGCGTCTCGCGCCAGTCGTTCAGCAGGTCGCGGCCCGGCTCGAGGAAGTCGGCCGCGTAGAGCGCCTGCCCCAGCGTCCCCAGCTCCGGGTGCCCCAGGGTGTGGTACGCCAGCGCGCCGAGGATCTCCCCGTCGGCTACCCCTTCCTGCCGGAGACGCTCCGCAACCGCAGGCCCGTGGAGGAGGGGCCCGGGCAGACCCGACATGACCGGCGGGACCCAGCTCCGCAGCGTGTCCGGGTCGGCGTCGCGAAGCGCGTCGTGGAGCCAGGCCACCGCCGCCCAGCGCACGTGTTCCCGCTCCGGGAGCCCCAACTCCCCGCGCCAGGACCCCATGAGCGCCGCCACCCGGGCCATGTGTGCGCGCCGGCTCTCGGTGGCCTCGGCCCAGGGGGGAAGCTCGCCCCGCGCCGCCCGCTCCAGGAGCAGGTGGGCACTCACGGGCGTTCCAGCTCCGCGTTGTCGATGAGGCGGGTGGTCCCGCAGAAGGCGGCCACGGCCAGCACGGTCCCCGGGAGCGCCTCGTCCCTCCCCTCCAGGGAGAAGGGGTCCACCGCCTCCGCGTACTCGAGCGCCAGGAGGGGACGGGCGGCGACGGCGCGCCGGACCTCGTCCACCAGACGTCGGCACCGGGTGTCCCCTGCCTCCCACCGCCGGACCGCCGCGAGGAGGCCGGCGTGGAGGCCCAGCGCCTGCCTCCGCTCCTCGGGACGCAGGTAGACGTTCCGCGAGCTCATGGCCAGGCCGTCGGGCTCGCGCACGATGGGGCCGGTCTCCACCCGTACCCCGAGCTCCAGATCCCCCGCCATGCGGCGGATCAGCACCGCCTGCTGGAAGTCCTTCCGGCCGAACACCGCAACGTCGGGGCGGACGAGCCCGAAGAGCTTGGCCACCACGGTGAGGACCCCCCGGAAGTGCCCGGGCCGGAACGCTCCGCAGAGACGGCGCTCCAGCGCCCCCGGGGAGACGGTGACCACCGGTTCCCCCCCCGGATACACCTCGTTCGCGGAGGGGGCGAAGACCAGGGACGCACCGCGCCCCCGGAGGAGCGCCAGGTCCGTGGCCTCGTCCCTGGGATAGGCGGCCAGGTCCTCGGACGGGCCGAACTGGAGGGGGTTCACGAACACCGACACCACCACCTGGTCCGACAGGGCGAAGGCCCGGTCCACAAGGGAGAGGTGCCCCTCGTGGAGGGATCCCATGGTGGGGACCAGCGCCACGGTGCGGCCCCCCTCACGGAGACGATGCAGGGCGGCGGCCAGCTCGGCGCGGGTGCGGGCGACCTCCACCGGATCAGTCCCCCTGGATGGAGTGCTCGAGCCCGGGATACGTCCCCTCCCGCACCTCCCGGGCGAAGTCCCTCACGCCGTGGAGCGCCGCGTCGTGGAGTTGTGCGAAGCGCTTGAGGAACTTGGGCGTGAAGCCCGGATTGAGCCCCAGCGCGTCGTGGGCCACGAGGACCTGCCCGTCGCACCAGGGGCCGGCGCCGATCCCGATGGTCGGAATCGTCAGCGACGCCGAGATGTCGCGGGCCAGCGGCGCGGGGACCAGCTCGAGCACGACACAGAAGACGCCGGCGTCCTGGAGCGCCAGGGCCTCGGCGCGGAGCCGGTCGGCGTCCACCGCGTCGCGCCCCTGGACCCGGTACCCCCCGAGGGCGTGCACCGACTGGGGCGTAAGGCCGATGTGGCCCATGACCGGGATTCCGGAGGCGACCATGGCGCGGATGGCCTCGCAGGTCCGCTCGTGACCGCCCTCCACCTTCACCGCCTCCACGCCCGCCTCCTGCAGCGCCCGGCCGGCGTTGCGGAGCGCTTCCTCCACGGAGATCTGGTAGGTCATGAACGGCATGTCGAGGACCACGAGCGTCCCCGGAGCCCCCCGCTTCACCGCCCGGGCGTGGTGGATCATGTCGTCCATGGTGACCGGGAGGGAGGAGTCGTACCCGAGACACACGGTCCCCACCGAGTCCCCCACCAGGATCAAGTCCACCCCAGCTTCCGCCATGAGCGCCCCGAACACCGAGTCGTAGGCGGTCATGGCCACGACCTTCGTCCCCTCGCGCTTCAGCTCGAGGATGCGGTGGACCGAGGTCCCTGGGCTGCGGCGGGGAACTTGAGCGGACATCGAAATAACCTCAGGTCATCGACTACAAACGAAATCAGGATAATTGTTTACACAGGTTCCACAAGGCTGCGTTCCGGGCCCATTCGGAGCCGGTGCGCCGCCGTGGGACACCCACGCTAGACCGGCGCGTCGGCGCTGTCAAACTTCGCGTGCAGCGCCCCGCCGCGGAATGGGGCTGGAGGGTTCTCCCTCCCACCTGCGACGACTACCTTCGATCCATGCCCCTCCGCTGGGATCCCCTCCTCGTCCGGCACCTGGCCCTGGAGCTGGACCACGCCCTTGCCGGGGCCCACCTCCGGGCGCTGCGCCTGGACGGGGGCTCGCGCCGTCTCGCGCTCCTCCTCCGGGAGGCGACGCTGGAATGGGACCTGCACCCGTCGAGGGGCTTGCCGCGCCTCCTCCCCCCCGTGGAGCCCGGGGCGGCGGAGATCCCGTTCCCGGGGCGGGTCCGCCGGGTCCGGAGCGAGGCGGACGAGCGCCTCGTGCTCATCGAGATCCTCGCCACCCGGGGGCGGCCGCCCCGGGACCTGGTCGTGGAACTCCTGGGGAACCAGTGGAACGCGCTCGTGGTGGAGCGCCCATCGGGGACGCTCCGACACGTGCTGACCCGCCGGGATGCCCCTCGGCCCGCCCGGGTCGGTGGGATCTGGGCCCCTCCGCCCCCGTCCGTGCGGGAGGGCGCCCACGCGCCGATCTCCCTGCCCCGCTGGCTGGAGATCCTCGGGCCCGTCCCGCCCCCGGACCGGGCACGCGCGCTGGTGGCTTCGGTGGCGTGGACCTCCCCCCTGAACGCGGCCGCGCTGGTGGACGCCGATCCAGACCCGGCCCTCGCCCTGGAGAAGGGTCACGCCCTGTGGATGTCCCTCGCCTTCGGTGAGGCACCGGTCCGGCCCGTCCTGCGGAAGGGCGCGGGAGGATCGCAGCCCTACCCCTGGCCCCTCCCGGGCGCCGAGGGCGAGCCCGTCCCCTCGCTCCTGGAGGCGTTCGGGGCGGTGGCCGGGGACGGCCCGACGGGTCCGGCGGAGGCAGGGCTGCCTCCCCCGGAGCTCCTCGCCGCGCTGGAGTCGGCCCGGGACGCCCGGCTCCGCCTGGCCACGCACCTCCAGGCCCAGCTCGACGCCCTCGAGGACGACGCCGCGCTCCGGGAGGCCGCCGACCTCCTGCTGGCCCGCCTGCGCCAGGTCCCCCCGGGGGCGGCGCGCGCCGTGGTGGAGGGATTCGACGGAGCCGAGGTGACGCTGGAGCTGGATCCCGCCCTCTCGGCCCAGGGCAACGCCGACGCGCTCTACGACCGGGCATCGCGCGCGGCGCGGGCACGGGAGCGGCTCCCCGGGCTCGTGCGGGACGCGGAGCGTCAGGCGGCGTCCCTGGAGGCGCTGCTGCGCCGTGCGCGCTCGGGCTCGGCCACCGCCGAGGAGCTCCGCGCCGTCCTCCCGGCACGGGAGGAGAGGAGCGCCCCGGAGGGGGGAAAGCCGCTCCCCTACCGGGTCTTCCGAAGCTCCGGCGGGCTGGAGATACGGGTGGGCCGGGGAGCGCGCTTCAACGACGACCTCACCTTCCACCACGCCGCCCCGGGGGACGTCTGGCTCCACGCCCGCCACGCCGCGGGAGCCCACGTGGTGCTGCGCTGGGGCAAGCCGGGGAACCCACCCGCCCGGGACCTGGAGGAGGCGGCGATCCTGGCCGCCCTGCACTCCAAGGCGCGCACCTCGGGGGTCGTGCCCGTGGATTGGACGCTCCGCAAGCACGTGCGCAAGCCGCGGGGCTCACCCCCGGGAACGGTGCTCCCCGACCGGGTGAGGACGGTCATGGCCCGCCCCGACGCGGCGCTCCTGGAGAAGCTCGCGGTCGAGCCCTGAGCCGGCGCTCCGCCGGCGGTCCCGTCCTACCGGGCGTCCATCCCCCGGCGCAGCGAAGCCACGAACGCGGCCCCTGCGTCCACGCCACCGCCGTCCAGGGCCTGCACCAGGGCGCTCCCGACCACGACCCCGTCGGCCACCGCAGCCACCGCCGCCGCTTGAGCGGGCGTCGAGATGCCGAAGCCCACGGCCACGGGGAGCGAGACCGCCCGGCGCACGCGGGCCACCTCGTCGGCGAGCGAGGCGCGAAGCTCCTGGCGCGCCCCGGTGACGCCGGTCCGGGAGATGTAGTAGAGGAACCCGGCCCCCCCCCTCGCCACCTCGGGGATGCGCTCGGCCGGGGTCGTGGGGGCCAGGAGCCGGATCAGGTCGAGGGCGGACCGCTGGATCGCGGCTTCAAGCGCCGGGTCGGAACCCGCGGGGAGGTCGGTCACGAGGAGCCCCTGGGCGCCCGCGCCCACGGCATCGCGCAGGAAGGCCTCGGGGCCGTAGCTGAGCACCGGGTTCAGGTAGGTGAAGAGCACCACCGGCGTCGCGTGGGTGGCGCGGAAGTCGGCGAGCCACTCCAGTGCGCGGGCCACGGTGGCGCCGTGCGTGAGCGCGTGGAACGAGGAGCGCTGGATGGTGGGCCCGTCCGCGAGGGGGTCGGAGAACGGGATCCCCAGCTCGATGACGTCGGCGCCGGCGTCCGCCAGCGCCCGGAGGAGCCCGGGGGTCGCGCCGGCGTCGGGGTGACCTGCCGTGACGTAGGGGATGAGCGCAGCCTGACCCCGCGCCCGGCGAAGGGCGAAGGCCTCCCCGATGCCGATGGGGGTCACGTCAGGTAGTCGCTGACACGGATCCCGTATTTCTGCGGGTCCGTCGTCTTGATGATCGTGTGCGCGGGCCCCCCCGTGGCGGGGTCGTCGAGGCCCAGGTCCAGGATCTGTGGCTCCGCCAGGGGGACGCCCATCGAGTCGGAGATGATCTTCACCTTCGGGCGGTGGAGGAGGTCCGGGTTCTTGTTCACCTCGGCCACCACCGCCAGCTCGTAGCTGTCCAGGATGACCAGCGTGCCGATCGGGTAGACGCCGGTGGCGGTGATGAGCGCCTTCACCAGGAGCGGGTCGAAGCCGCGCCGCGGGTTGTCCCGCATCTCCCTCAGCACCGCGTCGGGGGGCCACGGCTGGTATTGGTAGCTCCGCACGGAGGTCCCGGCGTCGAAGGCGTCGGCCACCGAGACGATGCGCGAGAAGAGCGTGGGCTCCCGGGTGCGCGTGTTCGAGGGATACCCCGTGAGGTCGGTCTTCATGTGGTGCTCGTACGCCATGAGCATCTGGCGGTAGGGCACGTCGGTGA
>JBFYZE010000267.1:0-10776 GCA_041309665.1 Gemmatimonadales bacterium
TCACCCGGAACCCCCTCTACCTGGGAAGCCTCCTGATGGGGCTCGGAATCGCGGTGGCCGGGGGGCACTGGGCCTGGCCCGTCCTCTTCATGGGCTTCTACGCGGCGGTGTACGTGCCGACCATGGTCTCGGAGCACCGCGTCCTGGGTGAGCTGTTCGGGGACCGGTACCGCGCCTACGCCGGCCGGGTGCCGGCGTTCGTGCCCCGCCTGACGCCCTGGCGGGACGCGGGGACGGAGGCGGCGGGGTTCCGCTGGGCCCGGTACGTCCGCAACCGGGAGTGGGAGGCGGCGCTGGGAGCGGTGGTGGCGATGGTGTTCCTCGCCCTCGAAGCGTGGCTGACGACGACATAGCCCCGCGCCCCCGGCGCGTCAGTACGCGTCCTGGTGGATCCCCTTCACGGCCCGCCCCGAGGGCTCGTTCACGCCCTGGAAGGAGGCATCCCACGCCAGCGCTTCGGGGGTGCTGCACGCAACCGACTTCCCCCCGGGCACGGTCTCTGCCGCCGACGGGAGGGGGAAGTGCTCCTCGAAGAGGGATCGGTAGAGGTACCCCTCCTTCGTGTCGGGCGTGTTGTGCGGGAAGCGGAAGCGCGCGTTCTCGAAGTCCCGGTCGGGCACACGGGCCTCGGCATGGGCCTTGAGGGCGTCGATCCATCCGTAGCCCACGCCGTCGGAGAACTGCTCCTTCTGCCGCCGCAGCACCGCATCGGGGAGGTGGTCGGCGAAGGCCTCTCGCAGCACCTGCTTCTCCTGGCCTCCCGGGCGGATCATCTTCGCCGCCGGGTCCAGGTTCATGGCCACGTCCAGGAACTCCAGGTCGAGGAAGGGGACCCGGGCTTCGACCCCCCACGCGGCCATGGATTTGTTGGCCCGCAGGCAGTCGAAGGAGTGGAGGCGCCCCAGCTTGCGAACCGTCTCCTCGTGGAACTCCCGCGCATTGGGCGCCTTGTGGAAGTACAGGTAGCCTCCGAAGACCTCGTCGGCTCCCTCGCCGGAGAGCACCATCTTGATCCCCATGGCGCGGATCCGGCGGGCCATGAGGTACATGGGCGTGGAGGCGCGCACCGTGGTGACGTCGTAGGTCTCCAGGTGGTAGACGACGTCCCTCAGCGCGTCGAGTCCCTCCTGCACGGTGAAGTGGAACTCGTGGTGCACCGTCCCGATGTGGCCGGCCACCTGGGTCGCCGCCGCCAGGTCGGGGGCTCCCTCCAGCCCGATGGCGAAGGAGTGGAGCTGCGGCCACCAGGCTTCGGCGCGGTCGTCCGCCTCGATGCGGCGGGCGGCGAAGCGCTTGGCCACCGCCGAGATGATGGACGAGTCCAGGCCCCCGGACAGGAGGACGCCGTAGGGGACGTCGCTCATGAGCTGCCGGTGGACCGCGCCCTGGAGCGCCTCCCGGATCTCGGCGGCGCCGAGCCCTTCGCTCCTCACTCCCTCGAAGCTGGTCCACTCGGGATGGTAGTACCGCACCGGCTCGGGGCCCACCGCGCTGTCCAGGACGTGCCCGGGGGGGAACTCGGCCACGGCGCGGCACACCGGGGTGAGGGCCTTCATCTCCGATGCCACGAAGAGGTTGCCGTGGGCGTCGCGCCCCGTGTACAGGGGGATGACGCCGATGGGATCCCGGGCCACCACGTACCGATCCCGGGCCACGTCGTAGAGGACGAAGGCGAAGATGCCGTTCAGGTCCCCGAGGAAGCCGGCGCCCTTCTCCAGGTAGAGGGGGATGATCACCTCGCAGTCGGACTCCGTGGCGAAGCGGTGGCCGGGGAACCGCGCCCGCAGCTCCCGGTGGTTGTAGATCTCGCCGTTCACGGCCAGCACCGGGCCCGACTCGAAGCTCCCCAGGGGCTGGGCGCCGTGCAGGACGTCCACGATGGAGAGGCGCTCGTGGGCCAGGATGGCCCGCGGGTGGGCGAACACCCCGGACCAGTCGGGGCCGCGGTGGCGCTGGCGGCGGGAAAGCTCGAGTGCCAGCTCCCGGAGGCCCTGGGCTTCGGAGCGGATGTCGAGGATGCCGAGGATGGAGCACATGGTGGGACGTCGCTTCCGGTGCGGGGAACCGTGAACCCTAGAAGCGCCCGGGTGCCCGGGCAAGGCGGCCCGGGAGGACGTTCAGCGCCGGCCGGCGGACCCCACGATGCGGATGAGGTCGGGCAGGGAGGCGGCGTCGGTCTTGCCCATGATGCGTGCCCGGTGCGTCTCCACGGTGCGGCGGCTGATGGCCATCACCTTCGCGATGGCCTTGTTGGTGTGCCCAGCCACCACGAGCTCCAGCACCTCCGACTCCCGCGGCGTGAGACGGTCCAGGATCTCACGCGCCTTGTCGGCCTCGGAACGGCGCGCCCGCGACCGGGCGTCGATGCCGAGGGCGTACCGCACGCGCTTCAGGAGCCGCACGCCGTCCACCGGCTTCTCCAGGAAGTCCACGGCGCCCGCCCGCACCGCGCCCACGGCCGTGGGCACGTCTGCGTAGGCGGTGAGGAAGATGATGGGGAGCGCCGCGCCCCGCCGCTCCATCTCCTGCTGGAGCTCGATCCCCGACATGCCCGGCATGCGGACGTCCAGCACCAGGCATCCCGGGACCGCGCGCTCGTACGCTGCGAGGAAGTCCCGGGCCGAGGGGAAGCCACAGCTGCGCAGGCCCGCCGTGGTCAAGAGCAGACCCATGGACTCCCGCACGGCCGGATCGTCGTCCACGATGAACACGGTGGGCGGCGCGTCAGTCATCGGAGCTCCCGTCTTCGGTGGGGAGCGAGAAATGGAAGGTGGTGCCCCGCACCGGGTTCCGCTCGAACCAGAGCCGGCCCCCGTGCATGAGGACGATGGAGCGGCTGATGGAGAGCCCCATCCCCATGCCGTCCCGCTTGGTGGTGAAGAAGGGCTGGTAGAGGTCCTCCTGCGCGGTCTCGGGGAGCCCGCACCCGCAGTCCGAGACCGAGACGCGGAGACCCCGAGGGGTCGTTCGGCACGTGCGCACCACCACCTCCGGCTCCGGCTGGGTCTGCCCCTCGAGGGCGTCCACTCCGTTGCGGATGAGGTTGAGCAGGACCTGCTGGATCTGCACCCCGTCCACCACCACCTGCGGGAGCTCCTGCTCCAGGTCCAGGTGGAGCACCACCCCGTGCAGGCGCGCGTCCATGTTGGCCAGCGGCATCACCTGGTGGATGAGCGCGTTCACGCTCCACCGCTTCCGCTCGCTCTCGCGCCGGCGCACGAGGTCCCTCAGCCGGTGGATGATCTCGCCGGCCCGGAGGGCCTCGTCGGTGATGCGCCCCAGGATCCGGGAGATCTCCTCCCGGCCGATGTCGTCCTCCTCCACCATGCGGCGGCACGCCTGGGCGTACGTGGAGATGGCCGTGAGAGGCTGGTTGACCTCGTGAGCGATGCTGCTGGCCATCTCCCCCACCGTGGTCACGCGGGTCAGGTGGAGGAGGCGCTTGCGCAGCTCGGCCTCCTGTGACTCGAGACGCTGGTCGTTCTCCGCCTGCTCGACGTAGCGACCCAAGCGGAGGGCCACCGAGTCCAGGAGAGCCTGCTCCTCTGGCCGGAAGGCATGGCGCCGGAGGTACGCCACCTCCGCGGTGCCCACCTCCTGTCCCTGAACCTCGACGGGGGCCGAGATGCGCCACGCCGTGTCCCGCCAGGTGTCGGTCCGGTAGTCCCGTGTGCGCATGCGGATGCGCGCGCACGCGTCAGCGGGGAAGGCGCAGGCGGCGGCGAGGGCGCGGGCGGCGGCCAGCAGGACGTGGTGGACCACGCCCCCGGCGTCCTCGATGACGCGGGATACCGCATGATGGCACTCGAGCTCCCGCAGGCGGGCGTCCACCCCTTGTTCGGGCGCACGCGCCCCGCGGTTCCTTGCCGTCGGCACGAGCCGTCCTCCCGGGAGACTGCCGGTGATCGTCGAGGAAAGATGGCGCGGCCGTGCCCGCCCGGGCAGGTGCGGGGGCCGGCGGATCGGTATTCGCCCCCATTTCGGGGACCCCACTCCGGGAGGAGATCGGGGGTGGAGGTGGGAGAGATGGCGCGCCCGGTGGTATCGGTGATCGACCCGGACGAGGGCGTGCGCGAGAGCCTGTGCGCCCTCCTGGACACCCTCGGCCTCGACGCGTGCACGTTCACGTCGGCGGAGGGCTTCCTGGAGTCCCTCCGCCACGCGCCCCCCCCCGGATTGCCTCGTCACCGAGCTCCAGCTACGCGGGATGAGCGGCATGGACTTGCAGCGCCGCCTCCGGGACGAGAACGTGCAGGTACCTATCATCGTCCTGGCCACCGACGCCGACGTGCCCACAGCCGTTGCTTGCATGCACCTCGGGGCGGACCACTTCATGGAGAAACCCATCGTCGGCCCCGACCTCGCTCAGCGCCTCCGGCGGCTCCTGGGGATCACGGCGCACGACGCCGTCCGATCCCCTGGCCGCGATGCGCCGGAGTCGGGCTGCCCGACATGACCTGGAGGTCACCATGTCTTCCGCAAAGACCGTGCTCATCATCGACGACGACGAGGATTTCCAGGCCAGCATCGGGGCGTTCCTCGAATCCGAGGGATACCTGGTGGTGCGCGCCGGCTCCGGCCGTGAGGGCCTGGTCAAGCTCCGTGAGTGCGAACCCGACGCCATCCTGCTGGACGTCATGATGGAGACGATGAACGAGGGTTACGGCGTCGCGTTCACCATCAAACACCAGCCGGAGTACGAGCGCTTCCAGGACGTGCCCCTGATCATGCTCTCGTCCATCCGGGAGAACCCCGATCAGCGCTTCCCGCGCGCGGAGGGGGCCGATCTCATCCGCCCTGATCAGTACCTCACCAAGCCGGTGGACCTGGACGTCTTGTTGGCGACGCTCACCAAGACCCTCCAGCGTGCATGAGGTGACCCGTGGACGGCAGCTTCGATCGCCGCGCCGATAGCGGCGACGTGTCCGGCACGAGCGTTGTGGTCATCGATGACGATTACGCGATGGGGCTCAGCTGCCGGAAGATCCTGGCCAAGAGCGGCTACGCGGTGGAGGTCTTCGAGGACGGGACGAAGGGGCTGGAGGCCGTCCTCTCCCGGCGGCCGGACCTGGTGGTGGTGGACCTGAAGATGCCGGGGATCAGCGGCATGGACGTCATTTCGCGCGTCCACGCCGCCGACCCGGACATGGTGATGGTGGTCATCACGGGGTATCCGACCATCGGGAGCGCCGTGGAGGCCATCAAAGCCGGCGCCTTCGACTTCCTCCCCAAGCCGTTCACTCCGGACGAGCTGCGACTGGTGGTGACGCGCGCCCTGGGCCAGCGCCGTCTTCTGCTCCAGTCGCACCAGCTGGAGTTGGAGCGCCAGCTGCTCAAGCGCCGCTTCATGACCTTCGTGTCGCACCAACTCAAGAGCCCTCTGGTGGCCATCCGGCAGTATATGGACGTGCTCCTCAGGCTCGAGGGCTCCGAAGCCGCCGCGGGGCAGCGCGAGGAGTGGCTGTCCCGGAGCCGCGCCCGCTGCGACCAGCTCGTCCGCCTCATCGAGGACTGGCTCACGCTCTCCCGTGCCGAGTTCTCGGAGCTCGGGCATCGCCGCGATCCCCTGGACCTGCGCAAGACGCTGGCGGAGGTCGTGGACGCATGTGAGCCCCAGGCGGAGCTACGGCAGGTGTCGCTGGACCTCACGCTCCCGGAACATGGGCTGACCGTGGGGGGTGAGGCGGGTTGGGTGGGCGTCCTCTTCACGAACCTCGTGGAGAACGCCATCAAGTACAACCGGACCGGAGGCCGCGTCTCGGTGGTGGCGCGCATGGACCGCGGGGAGGTGTGCGTGGCGGTGACGGACACCGGCCGAGGGATTCCCGAGGAGTGCCGGTCCCTGGTCTTCGAGGAGTTCTTCCGGGTGAGCGATCACGGCGGGCAGGCCCCGTCGGGGACCGGGCTCGGCCTCGCCATCACGCGGAAGATCGTCACCGAGCTGGGGGGGCGGATCGACCTGGAGAGCGAGGTGGGCGTGGGGTCCACCTTCACGGTGCGGCTTCCGCTGCTCTCCCCGGAGAGCGCGAATCCGGCCGGCAGCGAGCCGGAGGAGGCGCTGGCGTGAGCGCGGCGTCCCCCGGGGGCTGGCTCGGCGAGGCGGTGTCGTGTCGCTCCTCCCGTTGAGCCGCCTTCCCCTCAAGACGAGGCTCATCAGCAGCTATCTGGTGATTCTCGCCCTCGGGGGGCTGGTGACCTCCGTGGTGGGCTCGTGGATCGTGAGCTCCACCATCATGAAGGAGGCCCAGGCCGGGGCGGCCCGTAGCCTCGCCACCGCCCAGACCATCTACGACGACGAGCTGGACCGGATCCGGCAGACCGTGTTCGTGCTGGCCGGCGAGCCCGAGCTGACGGCGCTGGCCTGGGAGGGGGGCCCGTCCGGGGAAGGCCGGCTGGACCGGGTTTGGAGGGAGTCGGGCTTCGCCTTCATGGGCGTCACCGATGCGCAGGGCCGGGTGGTGCGCCGCGCCGCGGACGGCGCTTCCGCGGGGGACACCCTCACCGCGGCCGTCGTGGCCGCGGCGTTGGCGGGGCGCACGGTGGCATCCACCGAGATCCTCGATGCGGGCCAGCTCGCGCGGGAGGCGCCCGGGCTCGAGCGGGCGGTGGCCCTCAACGTCGTGTCCACGACCCGGGGACGAGCTCCCAGGTCCCCGAGCCTGGGTTCGGGGATGGTACTCCTGTCGGCGTCTCCGCTCACGGACGGCGCCGGCGTAGTGCGCGGCGTGGTGTACGCGGGCACGCTCCTCAACGGGAACCTGGGCATCGTGGACCGCATGTGGCGCGTCCTGTACGCGGGGGAGACCCACCGGGGCGAGCCCGTGGGGACGGTGAGCATATTCCAGGACGGGGTCCGGGTGGTCACCACCGTCACCGACGGCAGGGGCGCGCGCGCCCTGGGCACCACCGTGTCCGAGGAGGTCGGGCGCGCCGTGCTGGACGAGGGGCAGTCGTGGCGGGCCAGGGCCTTCGTGGTCGCCGACTGGTACCTCACCGCGTACGAGCCCCTCCGCAGCCTGGACGGGTCCGTCGTGGGGATCATCGGCGTGGGCGTCCTCGAGCGGTACTACGCCCAGATCCGCGACCGGGTCATCATCTCGTTCTTCGCCATCGCGGGATTGGGGTTCCTCATCATCCTCGTGGCGACGTACGGCATCATGGGGAACATCCTGCGCCCCATCGGCGAGATGGCCAATGCCGCCCAGAACATCGCCGCGGGAGACTTCAACCAGACGATCCGGGCCATCGGCGAGGGCGAGGTGGCCGTGCTGGCCAGCTCGTTCAACTCCATGCTGGAGAGCCTCCGGACCATGCGCGCCGACCTGGAGGCGTGGGGCCGCACGCTGGAGGAGAAGGTGGACGAGCGCTCCCGGGAGCTCCTGGCCATGCAGGTGCGCATGGCGCGCACCGAGCGCCTGGCCTCCCTCGGGATGCTCTCCGCCGGCGTTGCCCACGAGATCAACAACCCGCTCGGGGGTGTGCTCGCCCTCAGCGCCCTGGCCCTGGAGGACATCCCTCCCGACGACCCCAACCGGGAGAACCTGGAGGAGGTGGTGCGCCAGGCCCAGCGCTGCAAGGCCATCGTGAAGGGGCTACTGGACTTCTCACGCCAGTCGGTCAGCAGCCCGGAGCCCGTGGAGCTGGGGCGCTCGGCCCAGGAAGCGCTCGCCCTCGTGAAACCCCAGGCGGCCTTCCACAACATCGAGCTGGTGTGCGCCTTCGAGCCGAACCTGCCCCCGGTCATGGCGGACCGCGCCGAGCTCCAGCAGGTAATCCTGAACATCGTGATGAACGCGGTGCAGGCCATGGAAGAGCGCGGCCGCCTCACCCTCACCACCAGCTCCTCGGAGGCGTACGCCGAGCTGGCCATCGCGGACACCGGTCATGGCATCCCGCCGGACCGGATCGGGCACGTGTTCGATCCCTTCTTCACGACGAAGGACGAGTCGAAGGGGACGGGTCTGGGGCTGTCCATCGCCTACGGCATCGTGTCCAAGCACGGCGGAACCATCTCGGTGGAGAGCGAAGTGGGCGTCGGCACCACGTTCACGATCCGCTTCCCGGTGACGCCGGAATTCGCCCGCCAGGCGTACGCTTCCGAGCCGGAGCGCCCGGCACCCGCCGAAACGGGGGCGGCGAAGCCCGAACCGCCGCCCCCGATCTGGGAGTCGGTCACCGGGCCGGGGGCGCGCCGACCAGGGCGTTGAAGAGGAGCTTGAAGGTGCCGTGGGTCTGGGCCCGGTGCTGGGCCCGGAACCCGATGAGGAGGACCCGGCCCTTCCCGCGCTCCACCGAGACCACCGCGGCCTTCCCGGCGATGTGCTCCTCTCCGAGGAGCCAGCCGCTGTGCAGGACGTCCCGGTCCACGTACGTCACCAGCCGGCGCACGGCCTCGTTCTTCGCCGATGCGACGGTCTCGTAGACCTGGCCCCCGGAGAGGAATGTGGCCAGCGCGTCCTCGGGCATCCCGTAGGCGTAGGGATCGGTGGTGTCCACCACCACCCGGAGCGTTGAGCCCGGCGACCAGAACGTGCGGCCGGGGAGCCCGCCCACCACGTTCCGCACGGGGACGCCCAGCTCCTCGATGGCCAGGTCTCCGGCCCGTGAGAACGTGACCAGGGTGCCTCCGGCCTCCACGAACGCCTTCAGCGAGGCCACGCCCTGGTCGCCGAAGCCCGAACGGTATTCCGGTGGGTAGTCGGGCTCGTCCTCGTCCCGGTCTCCGCCCTTCAGGGTGGCGAGGTTGTCTTCCGGGATGAGGATGACGTCGTACTTCCTGTTCAGGCTCCCGGCCTTCAGCTCGGCGTCGAAGAGGGAGGTGTAGGGGAAGTCGAACTGCTCCAGGAGGAGCCGCGTCCACCCCTCGTCCATGTTGCCGCCGTAGTAGCGCTGGTACATGGCCACGCGCAGGCGGGAGACAGGTGCCGCGGCGGCGCCCGGGTCGTCGTCCAGCGCCGCGAAGACCACGCCCGTCTCCTGCGCCACGTGCTCCACCAGGGCTTCCGGCGCGTCCGGGATCCAGAAGTCGCCGGGGAAGTGGGTGCCGTGCCTCTCCGTGAAGCGGCGCGCCTGCACCCCCTCGTTCCACAGCAGGTTCAAGGCGCGGAACGAGTCGTTGAGGCGGCCGTCCAGCACGTAGCCGCGGCTCCCCTTGGCCACCGCGCCCCGCGGCTCCAGCCAGGAGGGGACGGGCTGAAGGGCCGCCGCCACCGGCGTGCCCACGGCGTCCACCCGCACGCCCATGAACTCGGCGATGTTGTCCGTGCTCATGTCGTAGGGACGGATGGGGTTCCCTTCGGCGTCGCGCGTGTAGCTGTTGTCCGGGTAGAAGGTGCGCCCCAGGAGCCAGCGGATGACGCCGCGCTTCGGCTGCGCCATGGACACGACGTACGTGCCGGGGCCGTACACCCGCCCCTCGTGGGTGAAGCCCGCCTCGCTCCGCTCCACCGTCACCCCCTGGCCCAGGAGCTTGTTCACCATCTTCTGGGCGGTGAGGGGGTCGTGCTGCTCCGCGGGGATTACGAACGCCTTGATCTCGCCCTCGAGGCCGCGCTGCGTCTGCCGCGACGCCTTCAGGTACGCATTCCTCAGCACCATCTCCCGGTGCTTCGCGGCGATCTCCAGGGGCGCGTAGCTCGCCACCTTCTGGCGGTCCACCAGGTCGCGGAGGCGCCACCAGCCGCCCATCCAGGGGTTGGGGAAGGTGGTCTGGGCCTCGTACTCGGGGAGCTGCCGCGAGCCCCGGAGCTGGTCGGGGTGCACGTACATGGGCGAGGCCAGACGCGGCGACGCCGACTCGGTGAGCATCCCGGCGATGTTGTGGAAGGGCGTGATCCAGTGGAAGCCGAAGTGCCCCCACCCCGAGTAGATGGCGGCGTTCACGGTGCCGGGAAGGTCCTTCTCCTCCATCTGGTACGCCATGTGGGCGCCGTACCACGACATCTCGCGCCACACGATGGGGTCCGCCTCGGGCCGGATGGGCTCGGCGTAGGGAGGGAGGTAGATGCGAGGCCCGTACCCGCCCATCTGGTGGTGGTCGATGTACCCCTGGGGAATCCACTCGCGGAAGATGATCTTGGCGGCGTACTGCGACTCCACCGTGTTCTGCATGAACGCGTCACGGTTGTTGTCGTGCCCGATGTAGTGGTGGTACAGCGAGGGCGTGCCCATCCCCTCGTACTCGGTGCCGACGGTCTTCTCGTTCCAGTCCGTCACCATGATCAGCCCGTCCGGGTTGAAGCACGGGACGAGGATGGAGACGGTGTTGGCCAGGATCTCCAGCATGGCCGGGTCGTTGCGGGTGGCCATCTCGTAGACGAGCTCCACCGCCGTCTGGCTCGCGGCCACCTCGGTGGCGTGGAGGCCGTACGACTGGACGAACACGACCTTCCCGTTGGCGATGGCCCGGTCTATGTCCGCCTGCGACTTCCCCCGCGGGTCCTGGAGGACGGCGTTCATCGCCTGGATCTCGGGGAGGCGCGCCATGTTCTCCGGCGCCGACACCCAGATGGCCAGGAACGGGTTTCCCAGGGTGCTCTTGCCCATGTCCACCACCTGGACGCGGTCGCTGGCGCGGTCCAGGAGCTGGTAGTACTCCACCATCTTCTCCCAGCGGGCGAGGGTGCGGTCCGCGCCCATCTGGAAGCCGAAGAAGGCCTCGGGGGTGGGGATCTGCTGCGCGGCAGCCCCCGCGGGCAGGGCCAATGCAACGGCGAGCATGAAGAAGGCCCGGCGCGCTTGTGCGCGACGGGCCACGGGACTGAAGCAGGGGTGCTT
>JBFYZE010000268.1:0-2726 GCA_041309665.1 Gemmatimonadales bacterium
TCACCCGCCCGTCGTCGGTCAGGTATCCCGGCGGCTAACGCCTGAACTGGAACAGGACGAAGCGGGCCTCGGTGCTACCGGTGTTCTCGACAGCATGCTCGTCCGCATCGTGCCAGTGCGCTTCGCCGGCGGCGAAGGATGCGTCGATGGCGTGGGCGCCTTCGGATGTGTACCGCACCGAGTAGTCCGACGAGGAGTAGACGAGCCGGTGCAGGCCGTGATGGGGGGCCTGTGCCACACCGGGGGCCAGCGTTACCTCGGTGACCCTTACGTGGTCGTTCTCGAAGACCACCACGCCGTGACCACCTTCCACGGCGGCAGCGTCTGCGGCGGACCCGGCCTGGTCGGGGAAGGCGGCGCCCTTCCGGGCCACGACCAGGAAGACGGCCTCGGACTCGCCGATATTCCTCACGGCGTGGTCGTAGCCGTCATGCCAATGGGCCTGGCCGGCGCCCCACTCCTTCTCCTCGCTCGTTCCGGACTCGGTCCATAGGATGCGGTGGTCGCTCAGGGAGCAAACGGCCCGGGGGTGGCCTGCGTGCTCCGGCAGCGCTTCGCCCGGCGCGAGCCGGAAAAGGGTCGCCTGCACGTAGTCGTTCTCGAAAACAACGGTGCCCAGGCTCGGGGCGGCTGCCACGACGTCCGCCGTCCTCTCCGCTTCCACGTCCCCACGCTCGCCGCCTCCGCACCCTGGTGCCAGTGCCGGGATCAGCAGGAACACAACTCGCGTCTTCATGGATCCGACTCCACTGGTGGAAGTGCGGTCAGGGCAGATTCGTCGACCCGGAGCAGGAAGCCCGCTCGAGCAGGATGGTCAGCCCGTGGACTAGGACGGGGGGAAGGGCGGGAGCAAGGTTGGCGTCGCGGGGCTCCTTCAGTCGCCTCCACGTGCTCCGTGTGAGTGTCCGAAGAGGAAATGGGGCCGCGAGGAAGCAGCTCGCGAGGCGGCGGTGCTGCCAGGCCGTTTGGCCCGCCACGCCCCGTTGCCGTATATTCAATTTGCGTGCCGGAGGATTCCTTTATTGAGCCAACGTTCTTGAAGCCGGGACTGACTCCTGAGCTGGACGTCACGCCCCGTGAGGGGAAGGCGGAAGGCGCGGGGAGGTCACCAGAACTATGACCCGGGCTTCAATAAACCCCCTCCGGTACGCAGCGGGAGGGCCGGCGTCCCCGGACGCCGGCCCTTTCGCACGTCTGTGCCCCGGACCTCCCGGACCCGCCGGGGCTCCCGGGGGGTAGGCCAGGGCCTGGTCGAGGCGATCCTCAGGAGGACGACATGCCCATCGTTCGCGCCACCCGCAGGGTGCACTTCTGCGCGGCCCACCGGCTCTTCAGGCCGGATTGGCCACAGGCGCAGAACGCCGAGGTCTTCGGGGACTGTGCCAACCCGAACTGGCACGGCCACAACTACGAGCTGGACGTCACCGTCGAAGGGCCCATCGACCCGGAGACCGGGTACGTCCTCGACCTCAAGGCGCTCCGGGACCTCCTGGAGGAGCGGGTGATCCAGGATGTGGACCACCGGAACCTGAACCTCGAAGTCCCTTGGCTGGAGGGGGTGAACCCCACCACCGAGAACCTGGTGGTGGCCATCTGGAACCGCATGGCGGGATCCCTCCCCGAGGGAGTCCGTCTGGCGCGCCTCGTGTTGCACGAGACGCCCCGCAACTCCGTGGAGTACACGGGAGAGGAAGGCGCATGAGCCCGCGTTCCAGGAAGCCGGCGGCCGCCCTGCCGTCGCAGGACCTGTCGAAGGTGTCTTTCGAGTCCCTGGTGGCCGAGATGATCCGCCGCTGCGGGGACGACCCCGAGCGCGAGGGGATGTCCAAGACCCCGGAGCGGGTCCGCAAGGCCTGGGAGTTCCTCACCCAGGGGTACCGCCTGACCCCCGCGGACGCCATCGGGGGCGCGCTCTTCGAGGAGCACCACCACAACATGGTGCTCGTGAAGGACATCGAGCTGTATTCAATGTGCGAGCACCACCTCCTCCCGTTCTTCGGGAAGGCGCACGTTGCCTACATCCCCGACGGGAAGATCATGGGGCTGTCCAAGGCGGCCCGCCTGGTGGACGTCTTCGCCCGCCGCTTCCAGGTGCAGGAGCGCCTCACCGAGCAGATCGCCCAGGCCATCTGGGACACCATCCAGCCCCAGGGCGTGGGCGTGGTCATCGAGGCGTATCACCTCTGCATGATGATGCGCGGCGTGGAGAAGCAGAACTCGAAGACGATCACGTCCGCCGTGAGGGGCGCGTTCATGGAGGAGGCGAGCACCCGCGACGAGTTCCTCCGCCTCGCCGTCAGCCCGCACCACCCCCTGTACTGATGTCCGAACTGCCGCTTCGGGGCCGCACCGCGCTCGTCACCGGGGCCAGCCGGGGGATCGGGGCCCGGGTCGCCGAGCGCCTGGCGGGAGCGGGAGCGCGCGTGTGGCTCCTGGCACGCTCCGAGGGGGCGCTGGCCGAGGTCGCCGCCCGCACCGGGGGCACCCCGCTGGTGGCCGACCTCACCGACGAGGTCGGCGTGTGGGATGTCCTCGACCGGCTCCAGGACGGGCTGGGCGGCCCGCCGGACCTGATCGTGTGCGCCGCGGGGGTGTTTGCCGTGGCGCCGGTGGCCGAGACGTCGGTGAAGTCGCTGGACGACCATCTGGCGGTCAACCTGCGGGGCGCCTTCCTCGTCACCCGGGCCCTTCTTCCGGCCATGTTGGAGCGGGGCAGCGGCCTCATC
>JBFYZE010000269.1:0-4257 GCA_041309665.1 Gemmatimonadales bacterium
CGTGCGTGAGGAAGAGGTCGTCGCCCTCCAGCACGGCGCGCCCTCCCAGGGCCACCAGCGCTTCGGCGAGGAGAGGCTCGAGGTCGGGCGCGCCCCCCCGGCGCACGCCCAGCTCGAGCCACCGGCGGGGCCGGGCGCTCATCCGCCTCACGCTCATCCGCCGGAGAACGCTTCCTTCACCCGCGACCAGAACCCCTTCCGTTCCTTCCGCTGGGACGCGGAGGGAGGCGGGGACTCCACCTCGCCGAGCCGGCGCAGCGCCTCCTCCTGGGCGGGTGTGAGCTCCTCGGGCGTCCACACCAGCACCCGGATCAGGAGGTCGCCCCGTCCGGCTCCCTCCAGGTGCGGAAGGCCGAGGCCGCGCAGGCGCATCATCTCCCCGCCCTGGATCCCGGCGGGGACGGTCACCCGCGCGGTGCCGTCCACCGTGGGCACCTCCACGTCCGTGCCCAGCGCGGCCTGGCTGAACGTCACCAGGAGTTCGTGGACCAGGTCGGAGCCATCACGCACGAAGCGGGGGTCCTCCTGGATCTCGAGCAGGACCACCAGGTCGCCTCGCGGACCACCCCGGGGTCCCACGCTTCCCTGGCCGCGGAGGGTGAGGAAATTCTCCGACGTGACGCCGGGGGGGACCTCCACCTCGATCTCCCGCTCGGCCCTCACCCGCCCCTCGCCCTGACAGCCAGGGCACACCTTGGCGATGACCTGCCCCTCCCCGGCGCACGAGCGGCACGGCTGCACGCTCACGAACTGCCCGAAGACGGAGCGCTGCACGTGGCGCTCCTCGCCGGAGCCGGCGCACGCCGCGCACACGGTGGGCGCCGAGCCCGACTCGGAGCCGGTGCCGCCGCACGGAGCGCACGTGTCCAGGAGGGACACGCGCAGCTTCCGCTTGGCGCCGTGGGCCACGTCCTGGAGGGTGAGCGGCAGGCGCAGGCGCACGGTCTGGCCCCTGCGGCTGGCTGTCCGCTGGCTGCGCGTACCCCGCATGCCGAAGAGGTCCTCGAAGCCCGAGAAGCCGCCGAAGTCCCTCATGAAGACCTCGATGGCGTCGGCGAACTCGAAGTGGCCGAAGCCTCCCGGCCCACCCCGGGCCTTCAGGCCCTGGTCGCCATAGCGGTCGTAGACCGCGCGCTTGTCGGAGTCGCGGAGCACCTCGTAGGCCTCGGTGACCTCCTTGAACCGCTCCTCGGCGTCCTTGGAGCCGCTGTTGCGGTCGGGGTGGTACTTCAGCGCGAGCTGCCGGTATGCCTTCTTGATCTCCTCGGTGTCTGCCTGGCGGGAGACGCCGAGGAGCTCGTAGTAGTCAGCCATGGGAGCGGGTCGGGGGGATCAGGTCGCGAGGATGCGGGTGACCATGGACGACGTGTAGTCGACGATGGCCACCACCTTCTCGTAGGGCATGCGGGTGGGCCCGATGACGCCGATGACGCCCTTCAGGCCGCCCACCCGGTACTCCGCGGTGATGAGGGTGAAGTCGGCAAGCGCCGCGTCGTCGTTCTCGCCGCCGATGGTGATGTGGAGCTGCCCGCCGTGCCGGTGGCTCCCCACGGCCTGGACCAGGATGTCCTGCCGCTCGGTGAGCTCGATGAGCCCCTTGAGCCGGGGACCGCTCTCGAATTCGGGCTGGGCGGCC
This sequence comes from Gemmatimonadales bacterium, assembly GCA_041309665.1. Classification (GTDB taxonomy): domain Bacteria; phylum Gemmatimonadota; class Gemmatimonadetes; order Longimicrobiales; family Gaopeijiaceae; genus SZUA-318. The sequence goes on from JBFYZE010000269.1 coordinate 1,637, forward strand.
AGCACGCTGGCGCTCCCTAGGTGGATGCGCGACGCATCCAGGTCCTGGAGGCTGAAGAGCTCCGCGCCGGACTGCACGAAGATGTTCAGGAACTCCGAGGCGCCCGTGTCGCCGGCATGGGCGTCGCGGAGGCGCTCGGGAAGCGTGCGCCGGATGTCGGGAAGCGAAAGCCCGGACAGGCGCTCGTTGAGCGCCACCGTCAACGTGAGCAGGGTGTTGCGGGGCACCTCCACGGGGAGGTCCACGTACACGGTGCGCACCACGCCGCCCCTGATGGTGGCGACCAGCAGGACCTTGTCCGAGGAGACCTGGATGAGCTCGACGCGCTCCAGGATCGCCTCCTCGAGGCGCGGGGCCAGGGCCACCCCGAGCTCGTTGGAGATGAGGCTGAGGGCGCGCACGGCCTGGCGGACCAGCCGGTCCACGGCTGAGCTCCCGGCGGCGTCAAGCTCCTGCACCAGCTGCTTCTGCTCGGCCACGGAGAGGCGGAAGGGCTCCATGAGCCGGTCCACGAAGAACCGGTAGGCCCGGTCGGTGGGGACCCGGCCTGCGGAGGTGTGGGGGTGCACGAGATACCCCTTCTCCTCCAGGTCGCTCATGGTGTTGCGCACGGTGGCCGGGGATACGCCGAGGCCGAACCGGCGCGAAACCGTCCGGCTCCCCGCGGGCTCGGCCGTGTCCACGTACGTGCGGATCACGGCCTCCAGCACCTGCCGCTCCCGGTCGCTCAGCTCATCCCCGGTGAGCGGGCGTTTCTCCAATCCTGCCATAGACTTGAAAGTTCGACTCACGTGCCGGAAAGCTCAAGCGCACCGCCCGGTCGGCACCGCCCGTCCAACTCCACCGCCAGGCGATCCAGGAGGAGCCACCCGGCGGCGGTGAGGTGGACCCGGGACCCGGTGCGGAGCGCCCGCCCGTCCCGCACCCACTGCGCGACCAGCGCGAGCGCTCCCTCCCCCAGCCCTTCCAGCGGAAGCCCCGCCGACGTGCGCAATCCGAGCCAGGTGCGCTCCAGGCGGAGGGCGGCCTCGTCCAGGATCTCCCGCCCGTCCTCGGGGCTCTGCCCGGCCGTGGCCTTCGCTCGGTAGGCCTCCCACTCCCTCGGGTTCCACCGCCGGACCGGAGGCGCGTAGCTGTGGGCCCCGTTCCCCAGGCCCAGGTAGGGCTCTCCCGTCCAGTAGGCCCCGTTGTGGCGCGACGCGAAGCCGGGGCGGGCGAAGTTGGACACCTCGTAGTGCTCGAAGCCCTCCCGGGCCAGGGTCTCCGCGGCCTCCAGGAACTCGTCGCGGTAGAGCTCCTCGTCCACGCCCTGCTCGCTCCCGTCCGCCACGGCCCGCCCCAGGGGTGTCCCGGGCTCCACGGAGAGCCCGTACAGGCTCACGTGGGGAACGTCCAGCGCCAGGACCGCCTCCAGGTCGCGCGTCCAGGACCGTCCCAGATGTGCCGGGAGCCCGAAGATGAGGTCCACGGAGAGGTTCCCGATCCCCTCGGCGCGGGCGCGCTCCACCGCCGCAGCCGCTCCCTCGGGGCCGTGGAGGCGTCCCATCCAGCGGAGCGCGGGCCCATGGAACGTCTGCACGCCCAGGCTCAGGCGGTTCACGCCGGCGCAGCGCCAGGCGGACGCGACCTCGGCGGTGAGGCTCTCCGGGTTGGCCTCCGCCGTCCACTCCAGCTCCGGGCCCGCGAGGCGCTCCTTCCCCACCACCTCGGCCAGCCCGGCCATGGCCCCAGGCCCCAGAAGGGAGGGGGTGCCGCCGCCGACGTAGAGGGTCTCCAGGCGGGAGGCGAGGGAGAGGAGCCCCTCCGACTCCAACGCACGGAGCTCGCCGGCCAGCGCCGCCAGCCACCCTTCCGCGTCACCGGTGCGGCGCACCTGCACGGCGAAGTCGCAGTACCGGCAGCGCCGCACGCAGAACGGCGCGTGCACGTAGACGCACGAGACCCGGATGGGTGCGCTCATCCAGCCCTGCGGAAGCGCATCCCGGGAAGCCGGCGCACGCGCCCGCGCAGCTCCAGCGCCGAGAGGAGCGCCAGCACCCTCCCGCTCGGGAGCCCCGTGGCCCGCACCAGCTCGTCGGCGGACAGGGTCCCTGCGTCCAGCGCCGACAGGACGTCCCCCTCCGGGCCAGGCGGGGCGGCGGGCGCGTCCACCGCCGGCGCCGGCGCGGCGCCCAGGACCGCTTCGACGAACCGGGCGACGGACACGAGGGGACGTGCCCCGTCCGCAAGGAGCGCGTTGCTCCCCAGGCAGGAGGGCTCGTCCACGGGGCCCGGGACGGCCCACACCTCCACCCCCAGGTCCAGGGCATGGTCCACCGAGATGAGCGCCCCGCTCCGCTCCCCGGCCTCGACCACCACGAGCGCCCGGGAGAGAGCCGCCACGATCCGGTTCCGCCTGGGGAAGTGATAGGGAAGGGCCTCGGTCCCGGGGAGGAACTCGGACACCACCAGCCCGTCGCGGAGGACCCGGCGGAAGAGGGCGGCGTGCGTCGCAGGGTATACGCGATCGGCGCCGCACCCCATCACCGCCACGGTCGGCCCCCCGGCGTGCAGCGCGCCCTCGTGTGCGGCGCCGTCCACGCCCAGGGCGAGCCCGCTCACCACCGGCGTCCCCCGCGCCG